>CAMWGZ010000016.1 GCA_947173915.1 uncultured Alistipes sp. | reverse complement strand
ACGTTCTGGATCCCGTCGGCCAGCTGATAGACGGCGATGAGCCGCAGCAGTTTGGATGCCAGGTCGATCCCCTCCCCGTTCGAAGTGAAGAATCCGGGGATGATCTTGTTCATCGACACGAAGATCGCGGCGGCCGCCAGGTTCCAGAGCACCACCAGATGATACGAAGCCTTCGCGGCGAGGGTCAGCTCCCCGACGTTGCGCGCGCCGTAGCAGTGGGAGACGCGGATGGTGGTCGCCGCTCCGATCGACGTGACGATCATGAAGGCGCAGTTGCCCATCGTCATGGCGATCTGGTTGGCGCTGATGGCGGTCTTGCCGAGCCATCCCATCATGATGCTCGTCCCCACGAAAGCCGACGACTCGAGGAACATCTGCGACGAGATCGGGATGCCCATCCGCAGCAGCGAGCGGACCGTCGCCCCTGAGTAGTTGCGCAGCGAGAAGCCGTCCAGATAGACGCGATACTTCTCCCGCCAGAAGAAGTAGCCGACCACCAGCACCGGCATGCAGCAACGCGAGACGAGCGTGGCAAGGCCCGCACCGGTCGCTCCCATCGCCTCCACGCCGAAGTGCCCGAAGATAAAGATCCAGTTGAGCAGCACGTTGAGCAGGTTGCAGAAGATGACGATCACCATCTCGACCCGCGTGTTGCCCACACCCTCCAGAAACTGCTTGAAGGAGTAGAAGATCATCACGGGAATCATGCTGTAGGCGAGCATGCGGTAGTAGGGGATCGACATATCGACCACCTCCGTCGGCTGACCCATGTGGTAGAGCAGGGGGATGACGAGCAGCTGGAGTGCGCAGGTGGCCACGCCCAGCAGCGAGAAGAACATCACGCCGTTCTGCAGGTACTGCGACGACCGCTGCCGGTCGCCCCGGGCATAGAGTTCGCCCACCAGGGGCGTGATGCCCATCGTCACGCCGATGGCCGCGATGAAGAGCAGGAAAAAGGCGGTGCCGCCGAACGAGGTGGCGGCCAGCGGCGTAGGATCGTCGCCGCCGTAGCGGCCCACCATCATGTTGTCGGCCATCTGCACCAGAATCTGCCCCAGCTGGGTCAGAACCACCGGAAGGGCCAGCTTCAGGTTGGCCCGGTATTGCTGTCTGTATTGAGAAAAACGATACATGTTCATTTCGTATTCGGGAGCGCAAAGGTACGAAATTCGTCCGTCCCGCACAACCCTGCAGCGGCGAAGGTGCGAAACGGACGAAAAGGGAGGTGGATCGGCCCCTACCGCAGGCGCGGCCACTCGCCGATCTCCATGTCGCGGATCTCGGCACCGTCGATCGTGAAGCGCAGGGCGCTGCGGACCTTGTGGAAGCCGTAGCAGCCGGCCGCCCCGGGATTGAGGTGGAGCAGCTCGTGGGCCGGGTCGTAGATGACCTTCAGGATGTGGGAGTGTCCGGCGATGAAGAGCCTGGGGCGCAGCGTGCGGATGCGTTCGGCGGCCCCGGCCGCATAGTGGCCCGGATAACCGCCGATGTGGGTCATGAGCACCCCGACCCGCTCGCAGTCGAAGGAGAGGTATTCGGGGCAGACGCGCCGCACGTCGCTTCCGTCGATATTGCCCCGGACGGCCCGCAGGGGTTTGAAGGCGGCGATCCGGTCGGCCAGTTCGAGCGAGCCGATGTCGCCCGCGTGCCAGATTTCATCGACCTCCGCGAGGAAGTCCTGCAGCGTCCGGTCGAACGTGCCGTGCGTGTCGGATATGAGTCCTATGCGTTTCATGGTTCGTTTTTTCGTTTCGGGTCGCCGGCGCATCAGTATTTCCCCCGCCACAGCTGCTCGATCCGCCGGGCGATCTTCTCTTCGGCCGGATTGTCGGTGTTGGGTTCGTAGAACCGGCGACCCTCCAGCCCCTCGGGCATGAACTCCAGCTCGGCGAAGCCGCCGTAGTCGTGTGCGTACTTGTATCCCTTGCCGTAGCCGGCGCGCTCCATCAGCTGCGTCGGGGCGTTGCGCAGGTGGAGCGGCACGGGACGGTTGGCCGTGTCGTGCTCGACCAGCGCCAGCGCCTCGTTGATGGCCCGGTAGGCGGAGTTGCTCTTGGGCGAGGCGGCCAGATAGATCGTCGTCTCGGCGAGCGTGATGCGCGCCTCGGGCATCCCGATCTTGTGGACCGTATCGAAGCAGGCGTTGGCCAGCAGCAGGGCGTTGGGATTGGCCAGGCCGATGTCCTCCGAGGCGAGGATGACCAGCCGCCGGGCGATGAAGCGGGGCTCCTCGCCCCCGGCCAGCATGCGGGCCAGGTAATAGACGGCGGCGTTGGGGTCGCTCCCCCGCACCGATTTGATGAAGGCCGAGATCACGTCGTAGTGCTGCTCGCCGTTCTTGTCGTAGAGGGCGATGTTCTGCTGCAGGCAGTCGATCACATGGCTGTCGTTTATCGTGACCTCGCCCTCGGCGGCCCCCACGACGATCTCCAGAATGTTGAGCAGTCTGCGCGCATCGCCGCCCGAGAAGCGGAAGAGCGCCTCGGTCTGCTCGACGCGTATCTGCCGCCCGCGCAGCTCCGCATCGGTCCGCAGCGCCCGGTCGAGCAGCGTCTGCAACTGGGCATCGTCCATCGGCTTCAGGATGTAGATCTGGCAGCGGCTCCGCAGCGGCGGGATCACTTCGAAGGAGGGATTCTCCGTCGTGGCACCCACCAGCGTGACCACACCCTGCTCGACGGCCCCGAGCAGCGAATCCTGCTGCGACTTGTTGAAACGGTGGATCTCGTCGATGAACAGAATCGGCGGCCGGGTATCGAAGAAACGCTGCTTGCGGGCCGACTCGAGTGCTTCGCGCACCTCCTTTACCCCCGACGTGACGGCCGACAAGGTAAAGAACGGACGCTTCAGCTCGCTGGCCACGATCCGTGCCAGCGTGGTCTTGCCCACGCCCGGAGGACCCCAGAGGATGAACGAGGGGAGGTTGCCCGTATCGAGGAATTTGCGGAACACCCCGTTTTTACCCACGAGGTGCTCCTGCCCGATGTAGTCGTCGAGCGTATGGGGTCGAAGCCTTTCGGCGAGCGGAATACTCATAAGAAACTCTCTTTTCGGTCGGTCAAAGATAGGCAATTTTCCCCGCCGGGGCAACGGACGGAGACGCCGGCATCCGGCCCGCCGCAGCGCAGGCACCGGAGAGGAGCGCATCGCCGCACCTCCCGAGGGAGGTTCACTCCTCCTCCCGGCCGTACACCTCGCGGTAGATCGTCCCGCGCACCGCGCGCAGTTCGGGCAGCCGCTCCGGCGCGCCCCGCACCAGCAGCCACATCGGCAGGAAGCCGTCGCCCGGGCGGTAGGGCGGCTGGCGGTACTCCCGGTCCCAGACGGCGAAGCCGGCCCTTTCGTAGAACCCGATGCGCCGGCGGGCCGTCTCCGTCTCGGGGACCTCGGCCTCCAGCACCAGCGGCACGGAGGAGTCCCGGGCCAGCAGCTCCAGCACGCGCCGCCCGTACCCCGCATTGCGCAGCGAGGAGAGGATGGCGAAGTGTTCGACATAGCGGAAGTCCCCGAAGTCCCACCAGGTAAGGAGTCCCACGGGTCGGTCGTCGTCGCACACGACGTGGTTGGCGAAAGCGGGCCGGCAGTCGGTCATCTCGCGCAGCGCGTCGAGCGCCCGATACTCCTGCGGCGGAAAGGAGGCCGCGAGCAGCTCCTCCATGAAACGGTAAAGTGCGGCATCCCGGGTGCGGATGCGGTGGAGTGTTATCATGATTCGATCGAATTATGCAAAAATAAAGGCCGGATCTTTCGGACCCGGCCTTTCAATCGTATGAAATCGTCTGTTACAGAATCTTCACGCCGGAAACCTGGCTGCGGACATCCTGCAGCGCCGAGTCGATTACCGCCTGAGGCACGACACCGTAGCGGAACACCAGCTTGTAATCGGCATCGGTGGTGGCCGTGAGGGTCATCTCCTGTCCCTCGGCACCGATCATCGAGTCGGCACCGGCAACCGAATAGGAATAGGCCCACGCCTCGCCGTCGGAATATTTACCGCTGAGCACCTTCGTCTCGGCATCGAACGCATAGGCGCCCGTGATCTTGCGGAAACCGTGCGAGTCGATATCCTGATACATGGTATAGCCGTCGGACTCCGCTTCGAAGATCAGATAGACATCCTTCGGGAAGTTCGCATCCTCCGAACCGACCTCCCACTTGACCATGTGCCAGCCATTCTCGCCTACGACAGGTTTGGGGTCCTCCCCTCCCGGCGTATTTTCATTACTACCGCAGCCGACCAAAGCCGCTCCGAAAAGAGCGATCGCAAAAATACCAAATAATTTTTTCATAATTCTTTTTATCAATTTCGCCCGTCCGTGACGGACCGGATCATTTCACAACATGCAAATATAAACAATCCGCCCCACTCTTCCAAAAATTATCGCAAGATTCTCCGAAAATTCGGGAGCATACGGCAAAGTCCGGCACACGGCATGCCCGCCGGACGGACGATGCAACCCCTTCTCCTCGGCACCGGGCCGCCCTAAGGCACATCGACCAGTCCGTTGCGCAGGGCGTGGACCACCAGTGCGGCGGTGTTCTTGCAGCCGGTCTTCTCCAGAATATTGGCCCGGTGCTTATCGACCGTGCGCTTCGAAATGAACAGTTCGTCGGCGATCTCCTGATTCGACATGCCCCGGCAGATGCGCACCAGAATCTCGATCTCCCGCCCCGACAGCCGGTCGTCCGCCTCCCCGTCGCCCGACACGGCGGCATCCGCTCCGGAGAGCGAGCGCAACACCCCCTCGCAGAAGTAGGTATCGCCGCCGCGCACCGCCTCGATGGCCTGCAACACCTCCTCCAGCGCGCAGTCCTTCATCAGGAAGCCCCGGGCACCGGCCTCGACCATACGGCGGTAGTAGTGGCCCTCGCCGAACATCGACAAGGCGATGATCCGGAGTCCGGGAACGAGCGCAAGCGCCCGCTCGGCGGTCTCGGCCCCGTCCATGCCGGGCATGGAGAAGTCCATGAAAACCACCTCGGCACCGCTCTGCGGCAACAGGCGCAGCAGCTCCTCGCCACTGGCCGCCTCGCCCACGACGCGCACCCCCGCGCACCGGTCGAGCAGCCCCCTCAGCCCGCTGCGGAAAAGCGAATGGTCGTCCACCAGCACGACTCTGCATGTCTCCATAACCCTTCTATTTCTCTTGATGACACAACAAACCGGCACCCCGCACGCACCCTCCGTCCGCAAACGGCCCGCGCGCCCGACGCACCCTCTTCATCACTGCCCGGAAGCCTCCTCCCCGACGGCGCTGCCGTCCGTCGCCACCCGGATGCGGGCCTGCATGCCCCGCCCCTTCGAGCTGGTGATCTCGCACCGTCCGCTGAGCGAATTGATGCGCGAAGCGATATTCGAAAGCCCCATGCCGCAATCGGTCAGCGCCTCCGGATCGAAACCCCTGCCGTTGTCGGAGTAGTCGAGCGAGAGGGTCCGGCCGCTGCGCGAGAGCGAAAGATTGATCTCCGAGCAGCCCGAATGGCGCAGCGAGTTGTTTATCAGCTCGCAAACCACCCGGTAGAGGATGACCTCCACGTCGGTATCGTAGCGCTCGTCGCGCAGGTTGGTCACGAAACGGATCTTCACGTCGTGGATCGTCGCGCTCTTGCCGACAAAGTTCTGAATCCCGCGCGCCAGACCGAAGTCGTTGAGCACGTGGGGCGAGAGGTTGTTCGAGATCTCCCGCAGGGAGCGGATCGCCTCGTCGATCACGTAGGTGGTGTTGGCCAGGATCTCCTGCTGGTCCTCCGCGAGCTGCTCGCGCCGCAGCGCCGAGAGCGACATGCGGGCCGACGAGAGCAGCGGACCCAGGCCGTCGTGCAGCTCCTTCGAGAAGCGCGAGCGCGACTTCTCCTCGGTGCGCAGCACGGCCGTCAGGATCCGCTTGTTCAGCAGCTGCCGCTGGCGGTTGAGGCTGGCGATGTAACGGAAGAGCTTCGAGGCATACATGACCCCGAGCGACATGCTGACCGAAATGATCACTCCCAGCCAGACGAACACTTCGTAGGGAATCTCCTGATCGCTGGCCCGCAGCAGCTGCACGATCCGCTCGACGGAGAGCAGCGTGAATCCGAGGGTAAACAGGATCCATATCGAATTGTACTTGGTCGTACGGATCAGCCGCACGGCATAAACCGAAGCTACCACCTGAACGAGGATGGCCACGACGAGCAAGATCTTAATCCACATAGAGACGTTTCTTTCTTATTCAACATTCGTTTTTGCACCCGGTGTCCGGCCTGCCGGAGACGCTCCGTTGCGCCGGTTCCGTCCCGCACCCCGCCCGGGAGATGCGCCGGACGCATCCGCAGCGAAGTCAAAGATACGAATAAGCGAGTGCAAAAGCAAGTTCGTTTGCGATTTTGCCGAGGCGGAGTATCTGAAACGAAGCCAAAGTGTGAAAAGTCGGGCGCAGAAACAAACCGGAGGTTTGCTTCTGCCGAGACCGGACTGTCCGAGGCGGAACTGAAGGTGCGAAATAAAACCGGAAAACCGCTGCGGCCGCGAAATAGCCCCCGCAAGAGCGCTTTCCGGCCGGCGGAGAACCCTCCGCCGGAAACGCCGCGCCGCCCTAACCGATGATGTGCCGCAGCGACTCCAGACGGGTGTAGTCCGTCATGTCGGTCTGCACGGGCACCACTGCGACATAACCGTTGGCCAGCGCCCACTCGTCGGTGTCGGTGGCCTCCGGCTCGCTATTGACGAAAGCGCCCGTCAGCCAGAAATATTCGCGTCCCCGGGGATCGTGGCGGCGGAAAAAGTCCTCGCGCCAGTAACCCTTGTTCTGCCGGCAGACCCGCACGCCCCGGATCTCCTCGGGCCGCCCTTTGGGAATATTGACGTTCAGGCAGAGCGGCAGCGGAGGATCGGCCGCGACCACCGATTCGACGATCCGCGCGCCGTAAATCGCCGCAGCGTCGAAGTCGGCACCGGCGCTGTGGTCGTCGAGCGAGAGTCCGATCGCCGGGCAGCCGTAGAAGCTGCACTCGATGGCCGCACCCATCGTACCCGAATAGAGGATGTTGGCCGCCGAATTGGAGCCGTGATTGATTCCCGAGAGGGCCAGATCGACCCGACGGTCGCGCAGCAGGTGGTCGAAAGCGACCTTCACGCAATCGACCGGCGTGCCCGAAAAGGAGTACAGTTCCACTCCGTCCTCCTTCGAAATCTCCCGCAGGAAGAGCGGATTATTGATCGTTATGGCCTGACTCATACCGCTCTGCGGCGTTTCGGGCGCAACGGCGATTACCCGTCCGAAGCGGCGCGCCACCTCGATCGCCGCACGAATTCCCCGCGAATCGTAACCGTCGTCGTTGGTCACGAAAATCAACCTCTCCTTATTCATACCTATTTATTATTATATTTCACACAATCGCTTCCGCCTCCCGGCTGCCGACATCGTCCGCCCCGCCCGAAGCCGCCGCACACAACAGGGCCGCGATGCAAATATACGGCTAATTTTCCGAACCGACCGCATCCGCGGCGAAGCATCCGGCCCGCAGGCAGAACCCTGCCCGCAGACTATGACACCACAGCAAAAACGGGGCAAATCGGTCGCGAAACCGCGACGGCATGCCGAAAAAATCGCGCGGACGATTGTCCGATGGGAAAATATGGCTATATTTGCGGACCGTATCAACCTCTTGCATTGGGCATCCGGACGCATCGGGCCGTTGTCGTTCAACGGATTGCGACGGATTGCGGAACAAAGTGACCGCATGGGAGTTCCGGGTGCAGCGGCAATGTTGGACGCAGAAACCATCAAACAAATTGTTACAACAATGAACAAAGATGCACTGATCCGGCTCGTGAACGAGCAGATGTGGACCAAGACCGACGTTCCGACCTTCCAGGCCGGCGACACGATTACCGTTACCTACAAAATCGTCGAGGGTAACAAGGAGCGCCTGCAGAGCTTCCGCGGCGTGGTAATCCAGATCAAGGGTACGGGAAAGACCAAAATGTTTACGATCCGCAAGATTTCCAACGGCGTAGGCGTGGAGCGTATCTTCCCCCTCTACTCGCCCCACATCGAAAGCATCGAGGTCAATAAGTACGGCGTAGTACGGCGCGCACGCATCTACTACCTGCGCAACCTGACCGGCAAGAAGGCCCGCATCAAGGAGAGAAGAATGGTCAAATAAGGCATTCGCCCTTGTATCGGCAACGAAAAAGGCATATCCGCGCGGATATGCCTTTTTTATTGCCGGCGCACCCCGGAAAAGGGGTGCCTCCGCCCCGACGCACGGTCCGACACAATATCGCCCGGGAACGATCCGTTATACATACACCGCAGCCGAATCGAACAGAGAGTCCGACACCGATCAATTTACGACGAAATTCGTTGTAATTGAAAAAAAATGTCTATATTTAAAGGCTAAAAACGGAACTTTATGAAAAACTGGAATCTCAAAATCGGCACAATTCTCGTCGCAATGGCACTTTGCGGTTGCGTGCAGGACCCTCAGGAAAGCGGCGTATCGCATGACGGCACGTCAGGAAACAACAAAATCATCTTCTCCTCGGAGGGGGCCGAACAGGGCGAACTGCTCGTAAAGTTCTCCGAAGAGGCGACCGCTGCGGTCGAGAGCCGGGCGACCCGTTCGGGCGCGGCGGCCACCCGCTCGGGAATAGGCCTGCTCGATGCCGTCCTGGACGACCTCGGCACCGCATCGCTCGAACGAGTCTTCCGCTTCATCCCCAAGGAGGAGGAGCAGGCGCGGGCATTCGGCCTGCACCGCTGGTACACGGTAAAATTCGCGGAAGAGTTCGACCTGGAGGAGGCGGCGCACCAGCTGGCCGCACGTCCGGAGGTGGCTTTCGTGCAGTTCAACAACCGGATCGTCCCGACCTATACGGACCATGCGGTTCCCTGCGACGACCTCGCTACCCCGGCGGCAACGCGCAGCGACGCTCCTTTCTTCGACGATCCGCGCCTGAACCTGCAGTGGCACTACAAGAACACGGGCGACGAGACGCTCATCAAGCCGATCAAGGCCGGGTGCGACATCAACCTCGAACCCGCCTGGGAACTCTGTACGGGCGACCCCTCGATCATCGTGGCGGTCATGGACCAGGGTGTCGAATACTCGCACGAGGATCTGGCGGCCAACATGTGGATCAATAATGCGGAGCGCAACGGCTCGAAGGGCGAGGACGACGACGACAACGGCTATGTCGATGACATTTACGGATACAACTTCGCCGACGACAGCGGCGAAATCGCGCCCGGCGACGAGTCGCACGGCACGCACGTGGCGGGCACCATCGCGGCCGTGAACCACAATGCGACGGGTGTCTGCGGCATCGCAGGCGGCAGCGGCAAAAAGGACGGCGTGAAGATCATGTCGATCCAGAACGCCACCCTGCGCGGCTCGATTACCACCAAACAGTCGGCCGAAGCCATCCGCTACGCAGCCGACAACGGAGCCTCCATCCTCCAGTGCAGCTGGGGAGAGAAGAGCGGCAAGTACCAGAACGAGGAGGAGTACCTGGCGGAATGCAGCGTCCAGGCCGAAGCCATCAAATACTTCATCAACAAGCCGCGTCCGGGCAGCCCGCTCAACGGCGGCATCGTGATCGTCTCGGCCGGCAACGACGGCAAGGCGCTCTGCAGCTACCCGGGCGGTTATTCGGAGGTAGTGTGCGTTACCTCGATCGGCACGGACTTCACGCCATCGACCTTTACCAACTACGGCATCGCGGCCGACATCGCGGCTCCGGGCGGCGACTACAAGTACCACCAGATCGAGGAGGGCATGGACGAGAAGGCGGGACGCATTCTCTCGACCATCCTTACCTCGAAAGGCAAATACGGATACGAGCACGGCACCTCGATGGCCTGCCCGCACGTCTCGGGCGTGGCGGCGCTGGCTCTCTCCTACGCCAAGCAGCTCGGCAAGACCTTCCAGCCCGGCGAGTTCCGCTCGATGCTGCTCGGCGCGGTCCAGCCGCTCGACCCCTACCTGGTCGGCATGAAGGAGTTTACCGACTACTCCGCAGGCACGACCCACTACGGCAGCCCGATGGATCTGGCCTCCTACCGGGGTAAAGTGGGTTCGGGACTGGTCGATGCCTACAAGCTGCTGCTGGCCGTGCGCGGCACGCCGGCCATTACCGTCGTGCAGAACGAACCGACCGTCGTCTCCCTGGCCGGATACTACGGCGGCGTGACTTCGCTGGAGTACTACCGTGTCGAGGCCGATCAGGCGGCCGTCGAAAAACTCGGACTCACGACGAGCGAGGGCGAGAACGGCGAGGCGACGATTACCTGCACCAAGCAGGGTGCCGCTCTGGTGCGCATCACTTCGACGGTCGGCGGCACCTCGATGAGCCGCGAGGTGGCCCTCATCTGCCGCGCGAAAGTCGCAGCGAACGGAGGCTGGATGTAATACGCAAGCAAGACGAAATCAAAATATCTAAAACCAAGAAACCGTTATGAAAACTATCAATCTGAAACTCGGAGCGTTTCTCCTCGCCGCAGCCGCACTTTTCGGCTGTACGCAGGACCCCACCGAGAATGCACAGCCGAATATCGGGAACGATTCGGTCGAGCACAAAATCCTGTTCGCCTGGGCGGAGGCTCCCGCCGGCGAACTGCTGGTCAAACTCTCCGATGAGGTCGTGGCCGCCGTCGAGCAGAACATTGCCCCCTCGAATGCGACGCGCAGCGGCGTGGAGCCGTTCGATGCCGTGCTGACCGACATCGGAGTGCTCTCGCTCGAACGGGTATTCCCCTATGACAAAAACAACGAGGAGGAGACGCGCGCCTACGGTCTGCACCGCTGGTACACCGTCCGCTTCGACTCGCAGGTATCCCTGGACGAAGCCGCCCACAAACTGGCCGGACTCGACGACATCGCCTACGTGCAGTACAACCCCCACGTGGAGCCTATGTTCGACAATAACTTCGTACCCGTCGCCGCAACGGGGGCTTACGACCGGATCGAAACCCGCACCACCATGTCGGGCTTCAACGATCCCGAACTCAAGAGCCAATGGCACTACAAGAACACCGGCGACGAGACGCTCGTAAAGCCGATCAAGGCCGGCTGCGACATCAATCTGGAGTCTGCATGGGAGCTTTGCACGGGCGATCCGCGCATCATCGTGGCCGTTACCGACCAGCCGGTCGATCCCTCGCACGAGGACATCGCCGACAACATGTGGATCAACGACAAGGAGCTCAACGGTTCGGAGGGAGTCGATGACGACGGCAACGGCTACAAGGACGACATCCACGGCTACAACTTCGTGAACAACACGAATACCTTCGTTTACGGAGGAGATACCGCATCGCACGGCATGCACGTGGCCGGCACCATCTCGGCCGTCAATAACAACGGCAAGGGTGTCTGCGGCATCGCAGGCGGCAGCGGCAAAAAGGACGGCGTGAAAATCATGACGCTCCAGATTTTCGGCCCGGCCGGCTCTTCGACGACCGCACAGGTCGCCATGGCCATCAAGTACGCAGCCGACAACGGTGCCTCGATCCTCCAGTGCAGCTGGGGACTGGGCAAGACGGGTCCCAGCACGGACCAGCAGTACCTGGCCATCTGCGGTGTCGAAGCCGACGCGTTCCACTACTTCATTACCAAGCCCCGTCCGGGCAGCCCGCTCAACGGCGGTATCGCCATCGTGGCGGGCGGTAACGACTCCATGGCCTGCGACTATCCGGCGGCCTACCCCGAAATGGTCTGCGTCACGTCGGTCAGCACGGACTTTACCCCTTCGACCTTTACCAACTTCAGTGCGGCTGCGGACATTGCGGCTCCGGGCGGCGACCTGAACTACCACAACGACCGCAGCGACAAGGGCGGCATCCTCTCGACGCTCCTGCCTCCGACCAACTACGGCTACATGTCGGGCACCTCGATGGCATGCCCCCACGTATCGGGTGTGGCGGCTCTGGCGCTCTCCTACGCCAAACAGCTCGGCAAGACATTCGAACCCGATGAGTTCCGTTCGATGCTGCTGGCTTCGGTAAGCGACCTCGACAGCCACTTTACCGGCACGAAGAAGTTCCGCCCCTACAGCACGCTCAACGGCATAATGGAGCTGGAGAACTACCGCGGCAAGATGGGCAGCGGAATGGTCGATGCCTACAAGCTGCTGCTGGCCGTGCGCGGTACGCCGGCCATCGTCGTCGCTCCGAACGAACCGACGACCATCACGCTCTCCGAGTATTACAGCGACCTGGACAAACTGAAGTATCTCCTCGAGATAGACAACGAAACGGTCCAGAAACTCGGCCTGACCGAAAGCGACGACAACAACGGTAAGATCACTATTACCTGTACCAAGCAGGGCGCGGGCATCGCGAGAATCCGCTCGTCGGTGGGCGGCACTTCGATGAGCCGCGAGGTGGCCATCATCTGCCGTGCGAAAGCCGCAGCGAACGGAGGCTGGATGTAATCCGGTACGGAAGCCATAAAACCGAAACGGTCCGCGAAGCACTGCGCTTCACGGACCGTTTTTCATCCTCCCCGGCGCATGCCGCCGCACGCCGGATCGTCCGCCTCACGCCCTCCCGAAAAACTCCCGCCAGGCGCAAAGTCGGGCGAACGCCCGCTTCCGCACGCGGCCGGCCCCAGCCCGGAACCGCCCCGGATACTCCCGCCCGACACAATCAAGCCGGCGCTGGCTTCGATGCTCGTTCTTCCGACCCGCTTATTCGTATCTTTGGCTGCACCTCAGATACTCCTGCTCGGCAAAATGCAAGCAAGATTGCTCTTACACCTCGACTTTTCGTATCTTTGGCTTCGCCTTAGATACTCCCGCTCGGCAATATGCAAGCAAGCTTGCTTTTGCCCTCGCTTATTCGTATCTTTGCCTGCGGAGAAAGCCACACACCGTCCATGTATCTTCACAAACTATCGCTCATCAACTTCAAGAACCTCCGCGAAGAGGAGTTCGAACTCAGCCCGGGGATCAACTGTTTCGTGGGCGACAACGGTGCCGGCAAGACCAACGTGATCGACGCGGTCCATTTCCTCTCGATGTGCAAATCGTCGCTCGGCATGACCGACGGGCAATGCGTGCGGCACGGCAGCGACTCCTTCCTGATCGAAGGACGCTACCGCACCGACGGCGACCGCAGCGAACAGATCGTCTGCTCGTTCGCCCGAAAGGGGGGCAAGACCCTCAAGCGCAACGGCAAGGAGTACGAACGCCTGGCCGACCACATCGGGCTGGCTCCGGCCGTCATCGTCTCCCCGTCGGACGGGGCGCTCATCAGCGATGCCGCCGACGAACGCCGCCGCTACCTGAACGGCTTCATCTCGCAGATCGACCGCAGCTACCTCCAGTCGCTCGTGCGCTACAACGCCGTGCTGGCCGAACGCAACCGGCTGCTGAAAGCCATGCCCGAGGAGGAGATGCTGGAGGTTTACGACCTCCAGCTGTCGGAACACGGCCGGGCGATCCACCGCAAGCGCGCCCAAATCGCCGCCCTGCTCGAACCGGAGACCGCACGCTACTACGGCATACTCGCCGACGAAAGCGAACCCGTGTCGATCGAATACCGCTCGGAACTCAACGATACGCCGCTCGAAGAGCTGCTGCTGCGCAACCGCGAGCGCGACCGGATCAACGGCTTTACCACCTCGGGCATCCACCGCGACGACCTGATGCTGCAAATCGGCGGCTATCCGCTGCGCAAATTCGGCTCCCAGGGGCAGCAGAAGTCGTTCCTGCTCGCCCTCAAGCTGGCCCAATACACCCTGCTGGCCCGCGAGAAGGGCGAACGCCCGATCCTGCTGCTCGACGACCTCTTCGACAAGCTCGATGCCGGGCGTGTCGAACGGCTCATCCGTCTGGTCGGCAGCGAAGATTTCGGGCAGATCTTCATTACCGACTGCAACCCCACCCGGCTGCGCACCATTCTGGACCGCCGGGGCGATCCCTATACCCTCTTTACCGTCGCCGACGGCACCGTCCAGCCATGAAACGCAGCCAGACCGTATCGGTCGGGCAGCTGCTCGACGAGTTTTTCCACCGCCCCTACGTCGCCGCACGCGTAGCCGAGGGGCGGCTGCCCGACACGTGGCGCGAGATCGTCGGTCCGCAGGCCGCGGCCGAAACGACGGAAC
>CAMWGZ010000015.1 GCA_947173915.1 uncultured Alistipes sp. | reverse complement strand
AGCTGACCTCGGTGGCCGGAGCCTACTGGCGCGGCAACGAGAAGAACAAGATGCTTACCCGCATCTACGGCGTTTCGTTCCCCAAGAAGTCGCTGCTCGACGAGCATCTGGCCATGCTGGAGGAGGCCAAGAAGCGCGACCACCGCAAGCTGGGCAAGGAGCTGGAGCTCTTCTGCTTCTCGCAGCGCGTGGGACAGGGGCTTCCCCTCTGGCTGCCGAAGGGTGCCGCGCTGCGCGACCGCCTGGAGCAGTTCCTGCGCGGCGTGCAGAAAGAGTACGGCTACCAGCAGGTCATCACGCCCCACATCGGCAACAAGGAGCTGTACGTGACCTCGGGCCACTACGCCAAGTACGGTAAGGACTCCTTCCAGCCGATCCACACCCCGATCGAGGGCGAGGAGTACCTGCTCAAACCGATGAACTGCCCGCACCACTGCGAGATCTACCGTTCGAAACCCCGCTCCTACAAGGAGCTGCCCGTGCGTCTGGCCGAGTTCGGCACCGTCTATCGCTACGAGCAGTCGGGCGAGCTGCACGGCCTGACCCGCGTGCGCGGCTTCACGCAGGACGATGCCCACATGTTCGTGCGCCCCGATCAGCTGCTCGAAGAGTTCGAGAAGGTGATCGATATCGTGCTCTATATCTTCAAAACCCTCAAGTTCGACAACTATACGGCACAGATTTCGCTGCGCGATCCCAACAACCGGGAGAAGTACATCGGTTCGGACGAGAACTGGGAGAAGGCCGAGAGCGCCATCATCCAGGCTGCGAAGGAGAAGGGGCTCAATACGGTGGTCGAGTACGGCGAGGCGGCTTTCTACGGTCCGAAGCTGGACTTCATGGTCCGCGATGCGATCGGCCGCAAGTGGCAGCTGGGTACGATCCAGGTCGATTACAACCTGCCGGAGCGTTTCGACCTGACCTACAAGGGGGCCGACGACAAGATGCACCGCCCGATCATGATCCACCGCGCGCCGTTCGGCTCGATGGAGCGCTTCGTGGCCGTGCTGCTTGAGCACACGGGCGGCAAGTTCCCGCTCTGGCTCTCGCCCGACCAGGTGGTCGTGCT
This sequence comes from uncultured Alistipes sp., assembly GCA_947173915.1. Classification (GTDB taxonomy): domain Bacteria; phylum Bacteroidota; class Bacteroidia; order Bacteroidales; family Rikenellaceae; genus Alistipes. Next base: position 13,377 of record CAMWGZ010000015.1, on the reverse strand, counting down.
GCCCATCTCGGAGAAGTACAACGACTACGCCGAGCAGGTAAACGCCTACCTGAACAAGCACGACATCCGCTCGCAGGTCGATGACCGCAACGAGAAGATCGGACGCAAGATCCGCGACAACGAACTCAAGCGCATCCCCTACCTGCTCGTCGTCGGCGAGAAGGAGGCGGCCGAAGGACTCGTCTCGGTGCGCGCCCAGGGCGAGGGAGACAAGGGGCAGATGAGCCTCGAGGCCTTCCGCGACTACATGACCGAACTGGTGCGCCGCGAGATCGACGCCAACCGGATGGAGCCGAAAGAGTAATGTTTTTTAAGTTTAACCAAATATTTTAGGAGGACAAAGCCATAGCAACACCACCACGTCCGTTCCCGCCGAGACCCATGAACTCGGGGAATAACAACAAACCCAGGATGCCGCGCCCCGGCTTCCAGCCGAAGAAAGCGGATAATCCGCACCGCATCAACGACGAGATCACGGCCCCGCAGGTCCGTATCGTGGGCGACAACGTCGAGCAGCCGCTCGTGCTGCCGATCCGCGAAGCGATCAAGCTCGCCGATGAGATGGAGATGGATCTGATCGAGATTTCGCCCAAGGCCGATCCCCCGGTGTGCCGCATCGCCGATTACCAGAAGTTCCTCTACCAGCAGAAACGCAAGGCGAAGGAGCTGAAGGCCAATCAGACGAAAGTGGTCATCAAGGAGATCCGCTTCGGTCCGCAGACCGACGATCATGACTACAACTTCAAGTTGAAGCATGCCGAGAACTTCCTCAAGGAGGGTTCGAAGGTCAAGGCCTATGTCTTCTTCCGGGGACGTTCGATCGTCTTCAAGGAGCAGGGCGAGATCCTGCTGCTGCGCTTCGCCACCGATCTGGAGGAGCTGGCCAAGGTCGAGTCGATGCCCAAGCTCGACGGCAAGAAGATGAACATGATTCTCGCTCCGAAAGGGAAGAAATAGGTCGGGCGGGTCCCGTCCGGCTGCCTGCGAGGCAGCGTCGTAAAGCACTGTCGGGGTGCGGATGACTATCCGTACCCCGGCGGTGTTTTGTGTTTCTTTTCGGGAAGTCCGTTTTCGGGTGCCGCATTCGCCGGAGCGCCCGCTGCGGGCGGGAGTTTCGGGGCGCTGCCTTGCCGGGGAAGCGTTCCGCAGCGTCCGTGCGGTGCGGCGGTGGCGTTGTGTGGTCGCCGGCTGTTATCCGATGCCTCCGGCGGTGCGGCGGCGGAACTCGGCGCAGACGACGGCGGTGGCGATCGCCACGTTGAGCGATTCGGAGCCGCTGCGGTCGGCCGGATAGGGGGGGATGAAGAGCTTGCGGCCGACGTATCGGGCTGCCTCGGCGGTCACGCCCTGTCCTTCGTTGCCCATCAGGACGATGCCCGCGTCGGAGAGCGGGGCGGTGTAGAGGTTCTCCCCTTCCAGAAAGGTGCCGTAAACCGGTATGCCCTTCTCGCGGGCCTGTGCCAGGTAGGGGACGAGCTCCGTGTAGTGCACCTCGACCCGCAGGATCGCCCCCATCGTGGCCTGCACCACTTTGGGGTTGTAGCAGTCGGCCGTCTGGGGCGAGCAGACGATCTGTCGGATGCCGAACCAGTCGGCCAGCCGGATGATCGTACCCAGGTTGCCTGGGTTCTGCACCCGGTCGAGCGCCAGCACCAGCTCCCGGGCGGCGCGCTCGGGACGGAACGGCCGGCGGGGTATTTCGACCAGCGCCAGCGAATCGGAGGGGGTTTTGAGCAGCGAGAGGCGCTCCATATCGCGCGGGGAGACCGTCTCGACGTGCGGCCCGGCGAAGAGATCCCCGATGCAGAAGATCTTGCGGATGCGCAGCTGAGAGGCTGCCAGCTCGCCGATGAACTTGTGTCCTTCGGCGACGAAAAGCCCCGATTCGTCGCGGCTTCGTTTGTCCGCCAGCGAGCGGACGAGTTGTATTTCGGCTTTGGTCATGAATCGCTTCTTTTTTCGATCGTGAAAGTTTCGCCCTCGGTGGCGGGATAACTCTCGGGGAACACCGTGCGGGCCTCCGCGACCAGCACCGACTCGTCCTTGTAGCGGGAGGAGTAGTGACCGATCAGAAGCCGCCGGGCCTCCGCCTTCAGGGCGATGCGGGCGGCCTCGACGGCGGTCGAGTGACCCCGTTCGCGGGCGATGCGGCGTTCGTTGTGTGAGTAGGTGGCCTCGTGGTAGAGCAGATCGGCTCCTGCGGCCAGCCCCGCGGCTTTGGGCGACCAGCTCGTGTCGGAGAGGTAGGCGTAGGCGCGGGGCCGGTAGGGCCGGTAGGTCAGTTCGGCGTTGGGGATCGTCCGCCCGTCGTCGAGCGTGACCGCCTCGCCCCTTTTCGCCGCCGTGATGCGGGCGATCGAGAGGTCGTACTCGGCAATCTTCTCCTTGCGCACGTTCAGCGGCGGCTCCTTCTCGCGGAAGAGGTAGCCCGAGGTGGGGACGCGGTGGCGCAGCGGGATGCTCCAGACCTCCAGCGTGCGGTTCTCCAGCAGCAGGGCGTGGCGAGTGGTATCGACCGGATGCCACTCCACGGAGTAGGGCAGCTGCGGATCGAAGTAGCGCAGGTGGTGGTCGATCAGCTCGCCCAGCGGTGCCGGCCCGAAGACCGGCAGGGGTGTGCGCCGGCCGTAGAGTCCCAGCGTCGAGATCAGCGGGAAGAGTCCGAAGAGGTGGTCGCCGTGCAGGTGGGAGATGAAGACGGCCCGCAGCTTGAGCGGGTTGATGCCGTAGCGGAACATCTGCCGCTGGACCCCTTCGCCGGCATCGACCAGGTAGTATTGTTCGTTCACATCGACCACCTGGGCCGAGGGGTGGCGGTTCGCCGTCGGTTTGGCCGAGGCGGAACCCAGTATGGTTACCTTGAAACTCATGCTTTTTTCGTTTTCGTTGCGGGCGTGCGGCCGCCGCAAGCGAAAGGAAGCGCTGCCGGAAATTCCGGAGCGCCTCCCTGTGCGTTGCGATGCGGAGTTACTTGAGCAGGAAACGCTCGCATTCGAGTGCTGCCGTGCAGCCCGATCCGGCGGCGGTAATCGCCTGGCGGAAGTGGGGATCGCGGACGTCGCCGGCGGCGAATACGCCCTCGACGTTGGTGCGTGCGCTGCCCGGAACGGTCTTGATATAACCCTCGGCATCCAGCTCCAGCTGACCGGCGAAGACCTCCGTGTTGGGGTGGTGTCCGATGGCCAGGAAGAAGCCTGCCAGGTCGATCCGGCTCTCTGCGCCCTGTGCGTCGCGGACGGTGATGCCCGTCACGCCGCACTCGTCGCCCAGCACCTCGACCGTGTTGTGCTCGAAGAGCACCTTGATGTTCGGGGTGTTCATCACGCGCTCCTGCATCGCTTTCGAGGCGCGCAGGAAAGGCTTGCGGACGATCAGATAGACCTGACGGCAGATCGAGGCGAGGTAGGTGGCCTCCTCACAGGCCGTGTCGCCGCCGCCGACGACGGCAACGTCCTTCTTGCGGTAGAAGAAGCCGTCGCACGTGGCGCAGGCGCTCACGCCCATGCCCTTGAACTTCTGCTCGGAGGGCAGGCCCAGGTATTTGGCCGAAGCGCCGGTGGCCACGATCAGGCTCTCGGCGGCGATCTCCTTCTCGTCGTTGATCGTCACGCGGAACGGACGCGAGGAGAGATCGACCTTAGTGACGATGCCCGAACGCAGGTCGGCACCGAAGCGCTGCGCCTGTGCGCGCATGTTCTCCATCAGTTTCGGACCGTCGATGCCCTCCGGGAAGCCGGGGAAGTTCTCGATCTGGGTGGTGGTGGTCAGCTGGCCGCCCGGCTCGATGCCCTCGTAGAGGACGGGAGAGAGGTTGGCGCGCGACAGATAGATGGCAGCCGTGAAGCCCGCGGGGCCGCTGCCGATGATGAGGCATTTTACTTGTTCCATAATCGTTAAGGTTTTGAGTTATTTGGTTTCGATGTATTCGTTCTCTTCGATGTAGCGTTCCGTGAAGGGGGTGCCGATGCGGCCGTCGTAGTCGGCCAACGCCCAGAGTCCGCCGGAGCGCAGGCGCGAGCAGCCCGTGAAGGGGTTGAACTCGACGATCTCGTAATGGGGCGGAATCACGTAGCGGCCCCGTTTGTCGATCAGTCCCATGCCCGTCGGGGTCTGCACCTCGGCGCGGCCCTCGCGGAAGTCGGCGGCCCAGAGGAATTGCGGAGCTATGACCGGGCGGTTCTCCGTATCGACGAATCCGTAGCCCTCCCGATCCGCGATGCGGACCAGCTGGTCGGAGATCTCGCCCACGTAGAGGTGGCCAGGGAAACGGCTGCCGGTCAGGTATTCGGCGGGAGCCGCGTCGCAGAGCAGCGAACCGGCTCCCCCCCCCTGCTCGACGGCGTAGCGACGCAGCGAGGCGAAGCCCTCCGCATCGTCGCCCGATCCGAAGCGGGCGAAGTGGTAGCGCACGGGGACGAGCTCTCCCGAGGGGAGCACGTAGGTGTTTTCGGGCTTGAGGTTGTTGTGGCTGAAGCCGATGGCCGCCAGCCCCTTTTCGAGGCGGTCGATCGACGCGAGCAGCACGTCGGTCGGAAACTCGGCGGCGCAGCGGTCGAGCGGACGGCCCCCGTCGGGCAGCCGGTGCAGCAGCAGGTCGCAGCCCCGCTCCGGATCCTCTGCGGACGACAGTTCCCCGCGCAGGATGAGGTAGGGGGTCAGCAGCTCCGTGCGGAGCCTGCCGAGCCGTGCGGCGGTGCGCTCGACCGATTCGAGGGCTGCCGTCGAAAGTGGGAAGCAGAGCAGGTAATGCGCCCCCCGCCACTCGATCTCGGCCTCGGCGAAACGGCTCGTGCGGACGATCCGTACCTCGCCCGTCTCCTGCCGCACGGGGCGGCAGTCGCCGAGGGTCCGGAAGAAGAGGTCGGGTGCCTGCAACGCCTCCGAGAATTGATATAGCGTGGGTACGGTCATGGCGTTCATTGGATTCTGATGCTGATCGAGCCGATGTTGAGGATTGCGATCAGTTCGGCGATCGAGGCGTTGTGGCTCATCCCCCGGAAGGGCGGAAGGGCGTTGTCGCCCCGCACCTGCCGGATCGCCTCCGAGAGGTTGTCGGGCATGACGCTCGAACAGTCGTGGAGCAGCCGGGCGTAGCGGTTGGCGGGGTCGATCTCCCCGTCGGCGGGGAAGACCAGCGACCGGGCCTCGGCATCGGAGGCGGTGTGTATGTTGAGCAGCAGCGTCTGTCCGTCGGCGGTGCCCGTCGCGCGGATCTGGTTGCAGATGTCCAGCTGTTCGCGCGGCTCGCAGTCGGAGGCTTCGCCGTCGGTTATGTTGAAGATCATGGGCGGGAAGCTCTCCCGGTGGGCCGGATGGGCGCACCAGCCGCGCACCAGGTAGCGGATCTGGAGCAGCGCCTCGTACATGGGAGTCTCCCCGGAGGCTTTGGGGGCGATCCAGGCCGGTGTCTCGATGCGGCGCACGGCGGGCGATCCGTCGGGCATGCGCCGTTCGACCAGCCGCACGCGGCGCTCCACGGGCAGCTCGGCCAGCCGTGCGACGGAGACCAGCGGCAGCGGGTCGCCGAGCAGCGAGACCACCCCGTCGCCCGAGTAGCCCAGCACGGCCACGTCGTAGTAGTCGCGCACGCCGTCGCTCCGCCTGGCCCGTTCGATCAGCTCGAAGAGCAGCCGGTTAGCCACTTCGGCGACCGCCTCCGCCTTGGTCGTTTCGCTCCCTGCGAAACGGATGCGCTGGGCCATCGAACCCGATTGGTCGATGGCCAGGATGAAGGCGGTGCGGTGCGCCCGCGTGATGCTTTGCGCGTACATTATTTCAGGCCTCTTACGTTGCGGTAATCTTCGTTTTTCTCCTCTTCGGTGTCGGCTTCCGTTCCGTAGCCGACCGCCATTGCGGAGGAGCAGTCGCGCGCCCGGTCGTCTTCGGCGCTTTTGGCCAGCGCCTCGCGGGCGTTCCGCCCGGCGGCGACCGCCTCGGCGATCTCTTCGGGCGCGGGGGTGTGGCCCAGCAGCTGGGCGAGCACACCTTCGGCCCAGTTGCGGGCGTAGCGGGGGTAGTCGGCCGCCAGCAGGTCGAGCCGCTCCTCGATCTGCCGGAGCGTGGCGAGCCGTCCCGCCTCGATGTCGTCGAGCAGGCGGCGCACCTCGCGGCGCGGGACGTACTGGCCGGCCAGGTCGCTCCAGCGGCCCGAGCCGTCGCGGTCGCCCGCCTCGGCCCCGCCGAGCATCGCCCCGAGCGAGGCGACGATGGCCCGGTTGTATAGTTTGAGTCCCCGCCGGAGCTGTACGGATTTGATCGTGGCGTGGTTGTGCACGTAGCTTTCGGCATCGGGCCGCGCCTCTTCGAGGGTGTTGAGCGTGTTTACCGCGTCGATCATGCCGCCCGCGAGGTAGGGGTTGTGCGCCTCGAAATTGATCCGGTCGCGGCGCAGCGTGCGGCGGTCCCGCTCGGGCCACTTGGCCGTGTCGCGGACGGTGCCGTAGCTGGTCAGGTTGGCACCCGGCATCAGGCAGGAGCGCCCCTCCTGCTCGACCAGGTAGGAGAAGGGGAAGGCGGTGGTGTCGTGGTGGTGCGTGTGTCGCCCCAGCACCAGTGTGAAGGGTCCTTCGACGGCCGGAGCCATGACGTAGGCGCTGCTGCCGAACTTGCAGCCGCGCAGGTGGATCGACTGGTGGACTGCGCCGCTCTTGAAGAGGTGGTTGCTCTGGTTGGCTCCGCTTCCCGCATTGAAGAAGGAGAACATGCCGGCGATGAGCAGCGAGGATTTGTGGTGCGAGACGGTGTAGGGACCGGCGAAGACGGAGACCGCCTCGCCGTTCTCGCAGTGGCAGTTGGCGAACAGCAGCGTATCGACCGCCGTGAAGTTCCGGTCGAGGATGCAGCACTCGCCTGCGAAGCAGCGTTCGAGCGAGCAGCCACCGTCGATGTGCGCCCCCTCGGCTGCGATGAAGTCGCGCGCCGTCACGTCGATGCCGACGAACGCGCCGCTCAGGACGGTGCCGTTCTCGAGCCGCGAGGCTCCTTCGACGACGGCATCCTCAGCGATATGGACCTCCCGGATGAAGCGGGCGCCCACCACGCGGGCGCGCTCCCCGACCGTACCCATCCGGTCGCGCCGGGCCTCGGCGCAACGGTCGATGATCCGCTCCAGGGCGGCGACCGCCTCCGGGCGGTGGCGGCAGAGGGCCAGCAGGTAGGCCGTCTGGGCCGACAGCTCGTTGCAGAGGGGCAGCGCGCGTCCGCCGCACTCGTTGATCGCGGCCACGCGCACTCCGTTGCCGAACGACGACTCGTGCCGGCATTCGAGGCGGCAGACATCCGAAACGACGGCTTCGTCGCCGATCCGGTAGTTGCTTACCGTCGCACGGCGGATTTGTGCGCCCCGTCCGATCCGCACGTCGCCTTCGAAGCGGTTGTCGCGGATCTCCTCCGTCCGGAATCCGGGGGCGACCTCCACCCGCTCCCATGCCTGGGCGGTGTTGCCGGCGGCTTCGAGGCGGGCGATCTCTTCCTGGGTAAGTTTTCTGTATTCCGTCATGTTCGTTCCGAAATATGAGGCAAATGTAGTCATTTGCCCTCAAATATCCAAAGCGCTTCCCGCCCCCGGCGGTCGATCGTGCGGCGCTCCCCTCCGTGCACCACGACGGCCCGTCCGCCGGCGAAGGGCTTCACGGCCGTGCAGTGCGCGCAGTCGATGGCGACTCGGCCGCCGCCGTCGATGAAGTGCCAGCAGCCTCCCGTGCGGACGGCGGCCAGCCCCTCCGTGAAGTCGAAGGCCGCGTCGTAAAGGGGCGGAATCGTCTCCCCGGCGGCCGTGCGGAAGCCCCACAGCCCGTCGCGCACGAAGAGTTCGCTGCGGTCGGCCTGCCCCGAAGGCCCCTCGACGGCATATTCCAGCAGGCGGCGGAGCGTCGGCAGCCGCAGCAGGGGCGAACGCAGCAGCCGGGCGATGCGGTAGCGCACGGCATCGCCCGCCCGTTCGAACAGGGCGAGCGTCTCGGCATAGGCTTCCGACCGTCCCCCGAGCAGGGTGCGCGGCACGAGCAGCACCCCCTCCTCCGTATCGCCCAGGGCGAGCAGTCCGGGATCCCGGGAGAGCGCGTGCAGGGTGGTGGAGAGCAGGGCGATCGAATAGTCGTCGATCGCCGCATCGAAGTCTTCCGGCGTGCGGGCCGGATGCTGGTAGGAGGCCGTGCCCAGCTCGGGGCTGCGCTCGCCGGCGAAGGCGGGCAGAAAGGCGCAGTCGAAGTCGATCGGGCGGAGTGCGCCCTCGGGACCGACCAGGATGTTCTCGGGCTTCAGGTCGCCGTGGGCCGTGGGGCTGCGGAGCATGCCGAGGGCCATGCGGTCGAAGGCGGCGGCCAGCTGCGCGAGCCGCTCCGCATCGCCGAGGCGGACTGCCCGGAGCAGCTCCTCGCGGAGGGTGGCGCCCTCGATCCAGTCGTCGATCACGGCATCGCCCCAGACCCCGTTCCCGTCGGGCTGCCAGAGGTAGATCTCCTCCGGGAGGAACCGTTCGCCGTAGATGGCCTCCAGCCGCCGCATCGGACGGGTGTAGCACTTGAGCATGCGGAACTTGCCTCCGCAGCTTATCTTGAAGACGACCGCGCTGTTGCCCACCCAGCGGGCGGGCGAGCCGTCGGGCAGGCGGCACACCCCGAAGGGACCCAGCGTGCGGGTCAGCCCCTCGGGGTCGTCCATCGTTTCGAGGTATTGGCGGATCGACAGGTGCATGGGTTTCGTGTCGGTGTAAAAAACGAGTGGAAAACCGGGGCTTTCCACTCGTTGAAGATACCTTGCCGGAGACGGTTAGTGGCAGCAGCCGTCGCCGCAGCCGCAGTCGTGTCCGTGATCCTCGCAGCCGCTCTCGCAACCGCCTTCGCAGCCGCAACCGCAGCCGCCTTTGGGCTGGAGGTCTTCGGGCGTTACGTCGCGCACCGAAACCACCTCGACCTCGAAGTTGAGGGTCTTGCCGGCCATCGGGTGGTTGAAGTCCATCTTCACGGTCTCGTCGCCCACCTCCTTGATGATGCCGAGCATGCGGTTGCCCTGCGCGTCGCTCATCGGCACCTGCGAGCCGACGAAGAGGATGTCCTCGGCCAGTTTGCCATCGACCATGAATATGTTTTTGGGCAGATCGACGATCGCCTCGGCGACGATCTCGCCGTAGCCGTCCTTCGGTTCGAGCGTGAAGGCCACCTTCTCGCCCGGCTCCTTGCCCAGGATCGCCTCCTCGAATTTGGGGAGGAGCATGCCGGTGCCGAAGATGAACTCCAGGGGAGCGCCCGGCTGGGACTGGTCTGCGATTGCGCCATCGACGGTCAGCTTGTAATCGACCGCGACCATTTTGTTGTTCTCTACTTTCATTTTTTTGCGATATGATTTGTATGTAAGTGCGGCAAAGATAGGATTTCCCCGCCGATTTTCCAATCGGCCGGGGCCGCACGCACCCTAATAACGCGAAAAAGGGGCGGCGAATTGTGCGGCTGCCGCTCCGCCGGGCCGGATTTTCCCGCCGCCGGGCAGGCGGCGGCTCGGTTCGCATGCGGGATTTTTCGGCTTCGGGTGCGCGGTTTGCGAATTTTCGCTATCTTTGTAGGGAGCCGCCGAGGGCGGAAACGAAAATCATCATCGTTACACGAAATATCATGAATACGAATCTCAATCCCAACCCGCTGGTGCGTTTTCTGGGAAAACCGCAGCGCGAATTTACCAAGGCCGACCTGATCCGCTATATCGCGGAGAACGGCATCGAGATGGTCAATCTCCGTTACCCGGGGGCCGACGGCCGTCTGAAAACGCTGAATTTCGTCATCAACGACGAGGCCTACCTGGAGAGCATCCTGACCTGCGGCGAACGTGTGGACGGTTCGAGCCTCTTCCCCTATATCGAGGCGGGAGCGAGCGACCTCTATGTTGTGCCCCGCTACAGAACCGCTTTCCTGAATCCTTTCAGCGAGATCCCGGCCGTCGATATTCTGTGCAGCTACTATACCAAGGAGGGGACTCCGCTGGAGATGTCGCCCGAATACACGCTGCGCAAGGCGCGCGAGGCGCTTCGTGAGGCGACGGGGCTGGATCTCGATGTCATGGGCGAGCTGGAGTTCTACGTGGTCGCTCCCGAGGAGGAGCTGTTCCAGGCCGACGACCAGCGCGGCTACCACGAATCGACCCCCTTCAACAAAGGGGCCGAGTTCCGCACGATGGCCATGAAGTACATAGCCGAGGCGGGCGGACAGATCAAGTACGGCCATTCGGAGGTGGGCAACTTCGCCAAAGAGGGGCTGAACTACGAACAGAACGAGATCGAGTTTCTGCCCACCGACCTGGAGTCGGCGGCCGACCAGCTGATGGTGGCCAAATGGATCATCCGCACGCTGGGCTACCGCTACGGTGTCGATGTCACCTTCGCGCCGAAGATCACCGTCGGCAAGGCGGGCAGCGGCCTGCATGTGCACACCCGCCTGATGAAGGAGGGGCGCAGCGCCACCGTCGAGAGCGACGGCTCCCTCTCGGAGCATGCGCTCAAGGCCATCGCCGGCTACCTGAGCCTCGCTCCTTCGCTGACCGCCTTCGGCAACACCAATCCGACCTCCTATTTCCGTCTGGTGCCCCATCAGGAGGCTCCGACCAACATTTGCTGGGGCGACCGCAACCGTTCGGTGCTGGTGCGGGTGCCGCTGGGCTGGAGCGCCGGAGCCAACCGCATGATCTGCGATGCCAATCCGCTCGAGCGGCAGGCCGATCTGGACGTGAGTCTCAAGCAGACCGTCGAGTTCCGCTGCCCGGACGGTTCGGCCGACATCTATCTGCTGCTGGCCGGGCTGGCTGTCGCCGCCCGCCACGGTTTCGAGATGGAGAACGGTGTGCAGTATGCGCGCGACCGGTATGTCGGCGTGAATATCTTCGACGAGAAGCACCGGGAGGTGTTGGAGCGCCTGAGCCAGCTGCCCGCCTCGTGCGAGGAGTCGGCCGCGCGCCTGGCCGAGCAGCGTGCCGTCTATGAGGCGCACGGGGTCTTCTCTCCGCGCCTGATCGACGGCCTGATCGGCAAGCTGGCATCTTTCGCCGATGCCGATCTGCGGCGGGAACTGGGCGATGACGACGCGAAGATCATGGAGCTGGTGCGCAAATACTTCTATTGCGGTTAGCCTCCGCAGCCGGAAAGTCGGGCGGGAGCGGGGAATTCCGGGTTGCCGGAACTCCCCGCTCCTGTCGTTGCGGCGGCCGCGGGCGGGGCGGTCGGTCATTTATTTCCGCTTCGATTTCGATTGTTGGGGGCTTTTGCCTATCTTTGCCGCCAAAGACAAGATTCTATGGCAGACAATTCGATACTTATCCGACTCGACGGCCTGAAACTCAAATACGAGGAGATCGGCCAGAAACTGACCGATCCCGAAGTGATCGCCGATGTCAAGCAGTTCGTGCAGCTCAATAAGGAGTACAAGGAGCTCGAACCGATCATCGCCTCGTCGGAGCGTTACCGCACCGCCATCGCCAACCTGGCCGAGGCCAAGGACGTGCTGGCCAACGACAAGGACGAGGAGATGCGCGAGATGGCCCGCGAGGAGATCGCCGCGCTCGAACCGGCGATCGAGGGGCTGGAGGAGGAGATCAAGCTGCTGCTCATTCCCAAGGACCCGCAGGATGCGAAGAACGCCATCGTCGAGATTCGCGGCGGCACGGGCGGCGACGAGGCGGCGCTGTTCGCCGGCGACCTGATGCGCATGTACACCAAATACATCGAGACGAAGGGGTGGCGCTACGAAGTGACCTCCTTCTCCGAAGGCACGGCCGGCGGCTACAAGGAGGTGGTCATGAAGGTTACGGGACAGAACGTATATGGAACGCTCAAGTACGAGTCGGGCGTGCACCGCGTGCAGCGCGTGCCGGCGACCGAGACCCAGGGCCGCGTCCACACCTCGGCCGCATCGGTGGCCGTGCTGCCCGAGGCGGAGGAGTTCGACGTGGAGATCTCGATGAACGACATCCGCAAGGATATTTTCTGTGCTTCGGGTCCCGGCGGCCAGTCGGTCAATACGACCTACTCGGCGATTCGCCTGACCCACATCCCGACGGGTATCGTCGTGCAGTGTCAGGACCAGAAGTCGCAGCTCAAGAACTTCGACAAGGCCTTCGAGGAGCTGCGCACCCGCGTCTTTAACCTCGAATATTCGAAATACCTCGACGAGATCGCCTCGAAGCGCAAGACGATGGTCTCGACGGGCGACCGCTCGGCCAAGATCCGTACCTACAACTACCCCCAGGGCCGTATTACGGATCATCGCATCAATTATACGATCTACAACCTGGCAGCCTTCATGGACGGCGACATTCAGGACTGCATCGACCACCTGATCGTGGCCGAGAATGCCGAGCGTCTCAAGGAGAGCGAGCTGTAATCCTCCGTCCGTCATCGTTACGCCTTTGCGCGCGACCGCAACGAAAATCCGGCCTGCGGCGGACTTCGCCGCAGAAGTCTGTGCCGTCGTGCGGCAGATCCCACCGGGGCGGGTGGCCACCTACGGACTCGTCGCCCGGCTGGTCGGAATGCCTGCTCATGCACGCCGGGTAGGGCGGGCGTTGCGCGATGCGGATGCCGGGGTGCCGTGCCATCGGGTCGTGAACGCTGCGGGACGCTGCGTACCCGGATGGGCCGGACAGCGTGCGCTGCTCGAAGCGGAGGGTGTTCCGTTCCGGGCGAACGGCCGGGTCGATCTCGAACGCGCGCTTTGGCTGCTGTTCGATTCGGATGCGGCCGGCGATGAATAGAGGGGACGGATGAGGCCGCTCGGCGGAGCGGTCGTCGTGCGACGGCATTGCCGCCGCACTTTGTTTCGGGAGGCGGAGGCGCGCTGTTGTCCGGAGACGGAGCGGTGGGGTCAGCTCCCGGAATGGGGATCGTCCTCCATCGAATCCCAGAAGTCGGCATCGAGTTTCTTGATCTCGATGACCTGCTCCGACTGCATGCCGAGTCCGAAATCGTAGATGTATTCCGCCAGTTTGCTGCCGTCGATCAGTACGATCGTGGCGGAGCCGTTCAGCCCCCGGACGTAATCTTCGGCCCCTTTCGAAAAGTAGGAGGTGGTGATGAAGACTCCCTTGTTGGATTGCGCCACGGCCAGGGCACCGACGAACTTCTGTACCTCGTCACGCGGGATCGCATGGTTCAGGGCGTAGCGTTTGGCTTGGATGTAGATGCGTCCGAATCCCAGGATGTCCTCCTTGATGATGCCGTCGATCCCGCCGTCGTTGGTCGCCTGCGTGACAAGCCCCGAATCCTTGATTTCGCCGCCGTAGCCCATCGACTGAAGTAATTTCACTACCAGCCGTTCGAATTCGCGCGGGGTTTTGCCGATGATGTTGGCGAGGATCTCCGAGGATATCTATTTTCGGATGTTGTCGAACGATCGGTAC
>CAMWGZ010000014.1 GCA_947173915.1 uncultured Alistipes sp. | reverse complement strand
CCAGTGCTTGCTCGAAGTTCAGGTCGATCGTAGCAGGATTCGTGTTGGGGTTGTACGTACCCAACTTCTCGATGAATTTACCATCACGTGGCGCTCTGCTATCTGCGGCAACGATGTGGTAGAAAGCGTAGCCTTTCTTACCGTGGCGTGCCAGACGAATTTTAACAGCCATTTGCTATAAAATTTTGAATAAAGGTTAATAAAAGCTCACCCGTTAAGGATTTTAAGCCTGCAAATGTAGGCAAAATATTCCGTGCGGCAAAATAAATCGCTGAAAAATGCACCTTTCGGCGGATGATATTGCGTGCGAACGGAAATTTTTCGTATCTTTGCCCACGCAACGGCGCATCGTGCGGATACGGCGTTGCGGCCGGTTCCGTAGCTCAGTTGGATAGAGCAACAGCCTTCTAAGCTGTGGGTCGAGCGTTCGAACCGCTCCGGAATCACGACGACGACCGATATTGGTTTCCAAGCCGATGTCGGTCGTCTTTTTTTGCGGCCTCCTGCGCCCTTGTGCCGGCGTGTTCCGGTGCGGCGACAAGGGCAGGAAGCCCGTCTTTTTCGGGACCCCGCCTTTTCGGGTGGGATTTCTGTGTGTTAAACATCTGTTATTCAGCTTGTTTTTCGGGGGGGGGGATTTTGCGTGCCCCCGTGAGGAAATCGAGTGCGAATCAAAAGGATTTTGCGTATTTTTGCACGACGGTTCCTCCGTCTCGGAGCGGGGCGGAGGCCGATTCGGTTTGCTGGTATGGATCACAGGAAAAAATTCGCAATCATAGGGGTGGCCGGATACGTCGCACCCCGTCATCTGCAGGCCATTGCGGCGACGGGCCACGAGCTGGTCGCCGCGCACGACCTGTCGGACAGCGTGGGCGTTCTGGACCGTTACTTTCCGGAGGCGGACTTCACGACCGATCCGGCGGCTTTCGCCCGGTTGCTGGAGCGGCGGTCGGTCGATTGTCTGACGGTCTGCACGCCCAATTACCTGCACGCCGCGCACGTGGCGCTGGGACTGGAGCGGGGAGCCGACGCGATCTGCGAGAAGCCGCTGGGGATCGATCCCCGGCAGCTCGACCGGATGATCGAGCTGGAGCGAAGCACCGGGCACCGTGTCTGGACGATCCTGCAACTGCGCCTCCACCCCGAGATCGTTCGGCTCAAGGAGCGCATCGCGGCTGCCCCGCCCGACCGTATCTATGACATCGAGCTGACCTACGTCACGCCCCGGGGGCGGTGGTACGCCGCCTCGTGGAAAGGCGACAGCGGAAAGAGCGGCGGCGTGGCGATGAACATCGGGGTCCATTTCTACGATATGCTGCTCTGGATCTTCGGAGCCGTCGAGCGGAGCGAGGTCCACTATGCCGACGACGGCTGCGTCGCCGGCGCGCTGCTGCTCCGGCGCGCGCGGGTAAGGTACCTGCTCAGCATCGACGCGCGCCACCTGCCCCGTCGCGGGGAGGAGGGGGCGGCCCCTTACCGGCGGCTCTCCATCGACGGCGAGGAGTTCGATTTTTCGCAGGGATTCGCCGATCTGCACACGGAGAGCTACCGCCGGATTCTCCGGGGCGAAGGTTTCGGACCGGCCGACGCGCGGGAGGCGGTCGAACTGCTCCTCCGCATCGGCGGCACGACCCCTTCGGGATTGACGGGGGACTATCATCCGCTGGCGCGGAGCCTCGGACGTGCGGTGCATCCGGTGTCGAACCTCAAACGGAACGGGGATGGCGATTAAGATGGTCGATCTTTACGGTCCGTACGAACGGATCCGGGAGGAGGTGGCGGCCGGCATCCGGGAGGTGGTCGAATCCTCGGCCTTCATCAACGGGCCGGCGGTCGGGGAGTTCGCCCGCGAGCTGTCGCAATACCTCGGCGTGCGCCACACGATCCCCTGCGGCAACGGCACCGACGCACTCTTGCTGGCCCTCATGGCCATCGGCCTGAAGGCGGGCGACGAGGTCATCGTGCCGGCTTTCTCGTACGCCGCACCCGCCGAGGCGGTGGCCCTGCTGGGCGGCGTGCCCGTGATGGCCGACGTGGATCTGGAGACTTTCAACATGGACCCGCAGAGCCTCCGGCGCGTAATCACGCCCCGCACCAGGGCGATCGTGCCGGTCCATCTTTTCGGGCAGGCGTGCGCGATGGAGCCGATCCTCGGGATCGCCCGCGAGTACGGACTCTATGTCATCGAGGATAACGCCCAGTCGTTCGGTGCGGAGTACACTTTTTCCGACGGTCGGCGCAAATATGCCGGCACGATGGGGCACATCGGCTGCACGTCGTTCTTCCCCACCAAGGTGCTGGGGTGTTTCGGCGACGGAGGCGCTCTTTTTACCGACGACGATCGGCTGGGCGAGCGGCTCCGGATGATGGCCGCGCACGGCCAGCGGGAACGCTACTGCCACGAAACGCTCGGTCTCAACTCGCGGCTCGATTCGGTGCAGGCCGTGGTGCTGCGGGCCAAACTTCCCCGGCTGCGCGAAAGCATCGGCGCGCGCGCGTCGGCTGCCCGCTACTACACCCGCCGTCTGGAGGCGGTCGCGGAGGTCGCCGCACCCGTCGAGGCTCCCGACTCGACCCATGTCTGGCACCAATATACCCTGACGGTGGAGGAGGGGGTGCGCGATGCGCTCCGCGCCCGGCTCGCGCAGGAGGGAATCCCTACGGCGGTCTATTATCCGCTGCCGCTGCCGCTGCAGCCCGCCTACCGGGAGCTGTGCGTTGCGGACGAGCGGCTGGATGCGGCGCTGCGGTTGCCGCAGTGCGTGCTCTCGCTTCCGATCCACACCGAGCTTACCACCGCGCAGCAGGATGAGATCGTCGGGGCTATCGAACGATTTTTCAAGAAGTGAACATGGAACGCGAAACCGAATATTTCGTCCATCCCACCGCCGTCGTCGATGACGGTGCGGTCATTGGCGACGGCACCCGCATCTGGCATTTCTGTCATGTGATGGCCGGTGCCGAACTTGGCCCCGGCTGCAACCTGGGGCAGAACGTGATGATCGCCCCGGGCGTGAAGCTGGGGCGGAACGTGAAGATACAGAACAACGTGTCGGTCTATTCCGGCGTGATCTGCGAGGACGACGTTTTCCTGGGACCCTCGTGCGTCTTTACCAACGTGCGCAATCCGCGCAGCGCCGTGCCGCGCCGGGGGCAGTATGCGCCGACCGTCGTGCGGTGCGGTGCGACCGTCGGTGCCAATGCCACCGTCGTGTGCGGTGTCGAGATCGGCCGCTATGCCTTCGTCGGTGCCGGAGCCGTGGTTACCCGGTCGGTGCCGCCCCATGCGCTGGTCGTCGGCGCGCCTGCCCGGCGGATCGGCTGGATGAGCCGCTGCGGACAGCGGCTGGAGTTCGATGCGGAGGGGGTGGCCTTTTGCAGCGAGTCGGGCGAAAAGTATCTTTTGGAAAACGGTGAGGTGCATGCGGTGGAGTGATGCGATATACGAACGCCTGACGGCGGGCGGACGATCCCCGCTGGCCGTCGTCGGTCTGGGTTACGTGGGGCTGCCGCTGGCGCTCGCCTTTTCCCGCTGCTTCCGGGTGGTGGGCTACGATACCGATCCCCGGCGGATCGCGCAGCTGCGCGGAGGTGTCGATGCCTCGGGTGCTTTCGGCCCGGAGGATTTCCGGGAGTGCGGCATCCGCTTCTCCTCCTCCGAAGAGGCGCTCGCCGAGGCGGTCTTCTATGTCGTCGCGGTGCCCACGCCGGTCGATGCCCGCAGGCGGCCCGACCTCTCCTGTCTGGACGAGGCGACCCGCACGGTGGGGCGCTGCCTGCGTCCGGGCGACTGCGTGGTCTTCGAATCGACGGTCTGGCCCGGATGTACGGAGGAGCGGTGCGTGCCGCTGCTCGAAAGCGTGTCGGGACTGGTTGCGGGCCGTGATTTCAAGGTGGGCTATTCGCCCGAGCGGATCAATCCCGGCGATCGGGAGCACACGCTCTCCCGCACGGTAAAGGTCGTGGCGGGGTGTGATGCCGAGACGCTCGACGGGGTGGCCGCGGTGTACGGACGGGTAATCGGGGCCGGAGTGTTCCGTGCCGCTTCGATCCGGGTGGCCGAGGCCGCGAAGATGCTCGAGAACGTGCAGCGCGACGTGAATATCGCCCTGATGAACGAGTGTGCGGTGCTCTTCCGCGAGCTGGGGATCGACACCGCAGCGACGCTCGAGGCGGCGGCGACCAAATGGAACTTCGTGCGGGTCGCGCCGGGACTGGTGGGCGGCCACTGCATCGGGGTCGATCCCTACTACCTGCTGGAGAAGGCCGCCGGGACCGGGGTGCGGATTCCTGTCGTGCAGTCGGCCCGCGCGGTTAATGAGGGGATGGTGGGCTACGTCGCCCGGGCTTTGCTGGACGAGCTGCGGGCGGGCGATGCCACAATTTCCCCCCCCCTTGCCGGATGGCGGGTATTGCAGCTGGGAATCACCTATAAAGAGAATGTTGCCGACTGCCGCAACTCGAAGGCGGCCGAGCTGTTTGGCGAGCTGACCCGTGCCGGTGTCGAGGTGGATGCGGCCGACCCCTGCGCCGATGCCGGGTGCGTGCGGGAGATGTACGGCATCGAACTGACGGAGCGGCTGCGCCCGCCCTACGACCTGGTGCTGGTGGCCGTGCCGCACGACGCTTACCGGTCGCTCGGCGAGGAGTATTTCCTTTCGATCGTGAAACCCGGGGGATGCGTGGCCGACCTGCGCTCCGTTTACCGGAATAAAATCCATGCGCTCCGCTACTGGAGCCTCTGATGCGGCGATGGGAGGTACGTCGGGCAAAACGATCCAGGCGCTCTGGCTGATGGCCAGCCAACTCTGTTCGCTGCTTTTCGGACTGGGGACGCTGGCCGTGCTGTCCCGTTACCTCACGCCGGAGGAGTACGGCACCTACCGGCAGGTGTTCTACGTCTATCAGACGCTGCTCATGCTCTTTTCGCTCGGGATGCCCCGGGCCTACTCCTATTTTCTGGTGCGCATGCCCGCCGAAGAGGGCCGCTCGTTCGTCGGCCGCATGCGCCGGATGTTCCTTGCTTTGGGGGCCGTCTTCTCCGCATCGCTCTATGTCGGTGCGGGGCTCATCGCCCGGGCGCTCGACAACCCTGCGCTGGAGCCGGCGCTCCGGATATTCGCCCCGACCCCTCTTTTGCTGATGCCGGTGCTGGGGATCGAGTCGCTGTTGGTCGCGCTCGACAGGGCACGCCTCAATGCGGTCTATCTTCTGACGAACCGGTCGCTGACGGCCGCCGGCGTGCTGCTGCCCGTCGTGGCGGGCGGCTGGGGAGTCCCGGGGGCTGTCGGAGGCTCCGTCGCGGCGGCGCTGCTCTCGCTCGGCATCGGATCGTTCGTCGAGAGGATGCCGTTCCGCGGTCTAGAGCCGCGGGCGACCGGGGTTTCGGTGCGGGAGATACTCGGCTTCTCCCTGCCGCTCTTCCTGGCGGGGGTGTGGGGATTCGTCATCCTTTCGGTCTCGCCGTTCTTCATCGGCCGCTACCTGGGGGCCTCGGCCTTCGCCCTCTATGCCAACGGATATGTCGAGCTGCCGCTGGCCGCCTGGATCGTGAACGCCTCCTCCGTCGTGCTGCTGCCCGCGTTTTCCCGCATGCGGTACGAAGGGGAGGGCAGCCGCGAGATCGTCGGCTTGTGGACCTCGGTCATTCTCAAGTCGGCCAAGGTCATCTATCCCCTCGCGGTCTTCTGCTGTGTGTTCGCCTCTCCGGTCATGGAGTGGATTTACGGCGCGGAATATCGGGCGGCGGGAGTCCTGCTGCAACTCGTTACTCCGGTTGTCCTGCTGCGTGTGGTCCCCTTTTCTCCCGTGCTGCTGGCGCTGGGCAAGGGGCGCACCTTCTCGAACATACACCTCGTTACGGCGCTCGTGCTGACTCTGACTGAGGCGCTGTGCGTGTGGTGGTTTCCTTCGCTGGTCGCTGTCGCGGCCGTGCAGACCCTCTGTACGGTCGGATGTCTGGCGGCCGCGTTCCGTGCGGTCGGCGCTTCGGTGCAGACCGGCTGGCGGCAGCTGCTTCCCCTCCGGTCGCTTGCCGCGCTGCTGCTGCTCTCCCTGTTTGCTTCGGGGGCGAGCCGGCTGCTTGTCGGCAGCGTGTCGGGCGGTGTCGCTCTGGCGGGGGCCTTTCTGCTTGCCGCCGCCCTCTATGCCGGGGCGTGCGCCGTATGCGGCGTGAGCTACCGGGAGCTGGTGCAGCCGCTGCTGGCCCTCTGTCCCCTGCGCCTGCGCGGCGGTCGATCCGAAAAATAGTGTCGTATGAAGATATTGATCATAAGTTATTCCTTTTCTCCGAAGATTTCGATCGCCTCTTATCGCATCGATGCTTTCGCGAAGTATCTCAGTGAGGCCGGCCATTCGGTTACGGTCGTTGCCTCCGGGGATTCCGACCGGTGCGAGGCCTGGAACGGGTGTACCGTACATTACCTTCGGAATCGTTTCGATTATTGTGATCCCCGCGATTCCCGGATCGTGCGGCGTTTTAAATACCTGCTTGCGGGTGCTCTCTATTGTCTGACGCTCGACGGCCAGTTCCTGTGGCGGCAGCGTGCCTTCGAGCGGGCCGAAAGACTCTTTTCGGAGGGCGGTTTCGATGTGCTGCTCACGACCTACGGGCCTCTTTCTCCGCACAGCATCGCCTTGAAGCTGCGCCGCAAGGGGTACAAGTTCCATTGGATCGCCGACATGAGGGACGAGATGTCGAACCATCCGGTCATTATTTCCAGAAAGATGGCGGGCCGTTTCCGCTCCGTCGAGCGGAGGATCCTCCGCGAGGCCGATCTGGTCACGACCGTCTCGCGGCCGCTGCTGGAGGATTTCCGCAAGCTGTGCGGTCACGACCGTTTTCTGGAGATTCGGAACGGTTACGACTACGAGGAGATCCGTGATGTCTCGTTCCAGCCGCAGTTCACGCTGGCATATATCGGCAAATTTTACGGTGTCATCCGCCCGGACCGCTTTTTCGAGGTGCTGGTGCGGATGAAGGCTGCGGGCGAGCTTCCGGAGGACTTCCGCTTCCGGATCGTCGGCAACGGCATGCCGCTGCGGGTGCCCGAACCGATTCGCGCCAACGTTGAGCAGCTTGCCGCCGTGCCCCACGACCGGGCGATCGGGATGTCGCTGGAGGCCGATGTGCTGGTCATGATTCATCCCACCGGCCGGAAAGGGGTCTATTCGGGCAAGGTATTCGACTACTTGGCCACTAACAAGCCCATTCTGGCGCTGTACGATCCCCGGGATGTCGTCGCCGAGCTGCTTGTCGAGACCGGTGCCGGCTTCGTGGTCGATAACGACGATCCGGAGGGCATCCGGCTGAAGCTGCTGGAGTGCCTCCGGATATGGCGCAACCGGGAGGTGTTGCCCCGCAACTGGGAGAAGATCCGGCAATACACCCGCCGTGCTCAGACCGGGTTACTGAACCGGTACCTCGCCCGTCTCGAAGCGGACGGAGCGCAGGAACCTCGCCTTCGGGCGGACGAAGATCGCGGCTGAGGTTGTCGGGGCAGAAGCAAGACGGCCGTGGCGGATGCCTGCCGTCCGCAGCTGTCTGTCCCGGTGCGCTGCATGCGGCGGCTCAGCGTCGGATCGTGCCGCGCCAGACGGTGCGGTTGCCGCAGTTGTCCGTGACGGTCAGCTCCAGCGCGTGCCCTTCGGGGCGGCGGGGCGTGCGTTCGTCGTCGAAAGTGTGGGTCACGGTTCCCTTCATGGGGTTGCGCTCGAGCAGGATCCACTGTCCGTCGAGCGTAGCCGAGTAGCGGCCTATGCCCGAGAAGTCGTCGCTCAGGCGGAATGTGACGCTGTGTCCGCGGACGGGCTGCGCCTCGTCGAAGCAGGGGGCGACCTTCGGCGGTACGGTATCGGCGACCACGCAGAAGTCGCCCAGGCTGCGGGTCGCGGCGACGACGGCCCCCTTGCGGTATTTGCCTCCGGCATACCGGACCTTTCCCTTGACGATGCGCCCCAGCGCCGCATGGGCCTGCAGCGCCTGGGGCACGAAGGCCCGGATCGAGACCGTCGCATTGGTGTGCAGCGGAGTCTCGCCGGCAAGGATCGTGTGGACGGGCGAGAGGACGATCGCCGGCTGCGGTTCGCCGAGCTGCGCCGGGCGGCTCGACATGTGGCAGAAGACCGATTCGTAGAGCGCTCCGGCGGGAACGTGGAGCGAAGCCTCCCCTGCGGTGCGCTGAAACTCCCTGCGGCGGTCGATGACCGTCGCCGTCGAGTCGGCTGCGGCGCGGAAGTCCCGGGCGGGATCCTGCCGCACGATGGCGAATTCGAGCAGCGAGCGGTTGCCGCTGTCGTCCTCGGCCTCGATGCTGACGGTCGCGCGCTCCCCCTCGGGTAGTGCGGGCAGCAGCCGGGCTTTCAGCACGGGGTAGAAGTCGCCGATGCAGCCGTCGAGCCGCGTGAGTCGGATGATCTCGTTGCGCGAGCCGACCTGCAGGGGGTAGCAGGCCACGGCATTGCAGTAGCGGGTCTGGTCGAAAGCGAAGCCGTCCAGCCGCAGCTCGAAGAGTTTCTCCCCCTCCACCTGCATCGCGATGCGCCACAGCCCGAAGGTGTTCTGCACGTCGTTCTTGCGGTCGGTGGCCTCCAGCATGAAATATCCGTAGGTCCCTACCGGCAGCGGTCCCTGCCGTTTGAGGGTATAGTGTCCGGGAGCCTGCGCCGTCAGTTCGATCGGTTGCGGTGCGGCGTGCACGGGAACGCCCCGCAGGGTATCGACCGCGACGTAGTAGAGCCGCACCAGGCGGGGCGGAAGGTCGTCGCGGGTGCGGATCACACCCGACGAGATGGTGTTGAGCGTGCGCTGGGTGCGCGAGTCGCGGATCTCGAAGTGCAGGTGCGGTCCGGCCGACGAGCCGGTGTTGCCCGAGCGGGCGAACTCCTCGCCCCGGCGCAGCGGAAAGCGGCCCGCCTCGGGGTAGAGGTTGATGCTGTTCTGGCGGGTGCGGCAGCGCTCCTCGTACACATATTTTTCGATGTCGTCGCGGAAACGGGAGAGGTGGCCGTACACGGAGGTCGTGCCGTTGGGGTGAGCGATATAGACGGCCCGTCCGTAGCCGCCCGGCGTGACGGCGATGCGGCAGACGTAGCCGTCGGCCGCCGCCACGACCGGCTTGCCGGTCACGCCGTCGGTCTTGATGTCGATGCCCGAGTGGAAATGGTCGGGGCGCATCTCCGCGAAGTTGGCCGAGAAGAGTCCCGCAACGTCGCGGAGCGGGAAGACGTACTCCTCGGGGCGGAGCTGCTGGCTGCGGGCCGCCGTGCAGCCCAGAAGGATCGAAAGCAGAATCAGAATGCGTCGCATGGTTCGTCGGTGTGGATCAGCCGCCCGGCGGCATCGCGTACGGCTTCGTAGTCGTAGCCGAGCGAGAGTCCGTAGCGGATCAGTTTGTTTTTCAGGTCGTAAATGTCTTTGTAGCGAGTCGTCAAGCGCAGCTTCTTTTCGAGGCGGACGAGCAGCCGCTCCTCCGTGTCGGTGCGGTCGAGCGCCGCCAGCGCGCGGTCGATGATCGCGGGAGCGACCCCTTTGAGGCGGAGCGAGGCGCGGATCTTGCGGGCGCCCCAGCCGCTGAAGCGGAGCTTGTCGCGCACGAAAGCCTCGGCGTAGCGCCCGTCGTCGATGAAGCGTTCGTCCAGGAGCCGTTGCAGCACCTGTCCGCGCGCTGCGGGATCGACACCCCAGCGCTGCATCAGCCGCAGCGCGTCGCCCGACGATTTTTCGCTCCGGGCGCAGAGCCGCACCAGCGAGGCGTAGGCCTGCTCGGGGGTCTTGTCGCGTTTTATGCGGGGATGTTGAGGCTGCATGTCATGCGGTCTTTGTCGTTCAGGTCGCGCCGGACGACGCTCTGCGGGAATCCCTCGCCGGCGAGCATCTCCTGCATCTGGCGGGCGTAGTTCTCGTGGATCTCGAAGTAGAGCCGTCCTCCGGGGCGGAGCAGCCGCCGGGCATGGCGGGCGATCGCGCGGTAGAAGCGCAGCGGATCGTCGTCGGGCACGAAGAGTGCCGTCGGGGGTTCGTAGCGCAGCACGTTGGGACGCATGGCGCTCCGTTCGCCCAGCGGCACGTAGGGCGGGTTGGAGACGATCAGGTCGAAGCACTCCGCCGCCCCGGGGAGCAGGTCGCCCAGCGCGTCTTCGCAGCGGAAGTCGATCGCCGCCGCATGGCGGCGGGCATTCTCGCGGGCGATGGCGAGCGCCTCCTGCGAGATATCGACGGCCGTGACACGCGCGCCGGGAAGCTCCCGGGCCAGCGCGACGGCGATGCAGCCGCTGCCCGTGCCGATGTCGAGCACGTCGGGTGCCTCCGGGCGGGGGCTGTCGGCGATCCAGCGGATCAGCTCCTCGGTCTCGGGACGGGGTATGAGTACCCCCTCGCCGACGAGCAGGTCGAGACCGTAGAATTCGGTGTGCCCCAGAACGTACTGCACCGGCCGGCCGGCCGCCAGTTCGGCGATGCGTGCGTCGAGCCGGTCGATGGTCAGCTCGCGGTCCGGCTCCGTGAGGAGCTGCGTGGGCGTGAGGCCGCCCAGTTCTGCGGCGACCATGCGGGCGATCTGGAGCGCTTCGCGCTCGCCGTAGAGGCCGAGGATCGCCCGGCGGATTCTTTCGACGGTATCTTTGCGTGTGGTCATGGGAGTCGGTGTGCGGTCAGTGTCAGGTCGGCCAGGGCGATGGCGACGGCCGCCTCCACGACGACGGCCGCGCGCAGGGCGATGCAGGCATCGTGGCGGCCTCCGATCGCAAGCTCCTCGCAGCGGCCCGTCGCGGCGTTGAAGGTGGTCTGCGGCAGGCCGATGCTGGGGGTGGGCTTCACGGCGGCACGGACCACCAGTTCGTTACCGTTGGTAATGCCCCCGTTGATGCCTCCGTCGTGGTTGGTGGCCGTGCGTCCTGCGGCATCGAGGATCGGGTCGTTGTTCCGGGAGCCGGTGCGGGCCGCGGCGGCGAATCCGTCGCCGAACTCGACCCCCTTGACGGCCGGAATTGCGAAGAGCAGGTGGGCGATGAGGCTCTCGGCCGAGTCGAAGAAAGGTTCTCCCAGTCCGGCCGGCACGCCCGAGGCGCGGCACTCCACCACGCCGCCCGCCGAGTCGCGCTCTTCGATGGCCCGGCGGATCGTCTCCTCGAAGCGCTGCGGCTCCGTGCAGCCGCCGACGGCGGTCAGCCGGCTCTGCAGCGAGATGCCCGGCAGCAGCTTTTTGGCCACCGTTCCGGCCGCCACCAGTGCGACGGTCAGGCGGCCCGAGAAGGCGCCGCCGCCGCGCGGGTCGTTGAATCCGCCGTATTTGATGCGTGCGGTGCGGTCGGCATGCGAGGGCCGGAAGTGGAGCGGGGCGGGGTAGTCCTCCGGACGGGTATTGCCGTTGGCGAAGAAGAGCGTCAGCGGCGCACCCGTCGTATGCCCCCGGAAGAGTCCCGAGAGGATGCGGGGGATGTCCTCCTCGCGGCGGGGAGTGGTGCCGGGCGCGCCTCCCCGCCGTCGGGCGAGGTCGGCGGCGAAATCTTCGACGGCGAGCGGCATGCCGGCCGGCACGCCGTCGAGCGTGAGGCCGATGCCCTCGCCGTGCGATTCGCCCCAGACGGCGATGCGGAAGTCGTGACCGAAACTGTTCATCGGTTGGTCGTGTCGTTAATTGTCTATGGCGGAAGCTCCCGGCGCACGCAGCGCGTCGAGCGTCTCGAAAAAGTCGGGGAAGCTCTTACTCACGCAGCCGGCACCGGCGATGGTCACGGGGGCTTCGGCTGCGAGGGCCGCGACGGCCAGCGACATGGCGATGCGGTGGTCGTCGTGGCTGCGGACCCTTCCGCCCCGGACCTTTCCGCCCCGGATCTTCATCACGTCCTCTTCGTCCAGATCTATTTCGATGCCCAGGCGGCCGTACTCTTCGTAGAGCGCGCGGGCGCGGTCGCTCTCCTTGGCCCGCAGGCGCGAGGTGCCCCGGATGACGCTGACCCCGTCGGCCGAGGCGGCGAGCGCCGCCAGCGCGGGGAAGAGGTCGGGGCAGTGGGTCGCGTCGAACGAGAAGGCCCGCAGCGGACGGCGGGCCGCCGTGATCGTGTCGCCCTGATGGGTAACGGCCGCGCCGGCGCGGACCAGGGCCGTCAGGATCGCCTTGTCGCCCTGAAGCGAGAGCGAGGAGAGGTTGCGCACGGTCACTTCGCCGGCGACGGCACCCGCGACCAGCAGGAAGGCTGCGGCGCTCCAGTCGCTTTCGACGGCAAAGTCGGCGGGGCGGTAGCGTTGTCCGCCCGCGATGTAGAACTCCTCGTAGTCGCGGTGGAGGATCTCCACGCCGAATCGTTCGGCCGTCGCGACGGTCATGTCGAGGTAAGGGATCGATACCGGGCGCGTGACCCGCAGCGAGCTTTCTCTCGCGGCGAGCGGCAGGGCCAGCAGCAGTCCCGTGATGAATTGCGCGGAGACCGAGCCGTCGATTTCAGCCGTGCCGCCCTGCAGCGGGCCGCAGACTTCGAGCGGAAGCCGTCCGCCGGTGTCGGTTACCCGGGCACCGAGCGTGCGGAGCGTGCGGCAGAGGATCTCCATCGGCCGGCGCAGCAGCGTCCCCTCGCCTTCGATGAGGATCGGCCGGTCGTGCAGCGCCGCGATCGGGGCGAAGAGCCGGGCCGAGAGGCCCGATTCGCCGACGCGGAGCCGTCCGCCGGCGGGGCGCAGTCCGCCCTCGATGCGGAGCGTGTGCGGGTCGATATGCTCCACATGCGCGCCGAGCGCTTCGATGCAGCGGATCGCCGAACGTGTGTCGTCGCAGCTGCCGATGTTGCGGAGCAGGGTGCTGCCTTCGGCCAGCAGCGAGGCGGCCAGCGCACGCTGCGCATAGCTTTTCGAACAGGGCGGGGCGCAGGTGCCGCAGACCCTGCCCGGAGGAACGGATCGGTCCATGGAGTGAGGGGGATTATTCTTCGTTGCCGTCGTGCGTTTGTTCGGCGGCGGGAGTCGCCTCCTGCTTCTTGCGGAGCTTGTCGAGCGTCGGGCTGCGGCGCAGCTCGAAATGCTGGCCCAGATAGACCTTGCGGACCATCGGGTCGGCGGCCAGGTCTTCGGCGGTGCCGGCCTTGAGGATCTTGCCCTCGAAGAGCAGGTAGGTGCGGTCGGTAATGGCCAGCGTTTCATCGACGTTGTGGTCGGTGATGATGACACCGATGTTTTTCTCCTTGAGCGTGGCCACGATGCTCTGGATGTCCTCGACGGCGATGGGATCGACACCCGCGAAAGGCTCGTCGAGCAGGATGAATGCGGGGTTGATGGCCACCGCGCGGGCGATCTCCGTGCGCCGGCGTTCGCCGCCCGAGAGCTGGATGCCGAAGCTCTTGCGCACTTTCTGCAGGCGGAACTCCTCGATCAGCACCTCGCAGCGCGCGGTCTGCTCCTCACGGCTCAGGCGGGTCATCTCGAGCACCGCCCGGATGTTCTGCTCGACGGTCAGCCGGCGGAACACCGAAGCCTCCTGCGCCAGGTAGCCCACGCCCATCTGGGCGCGGCGATAGACCGGCTCCTTCGTCAGCTCGACCGTGCCGCCCCGGTCGTCCTCGAGGTAGATCTCCCCCTCGTTGGGCTTGATCAGTCCCACGATCATGTAGAAAGTGGTGGTCTTGCCCGCTCCGTTGGGGCCGAGCAGACCGACGATCTCCCCCTGGTTCACTTCGATGGAGACGTGATTGACGACCGTGCGGGACTTGTATTTCTTGACGAGTTCGCTCGTGTAAAGACGCATTGTGCCGAAAAAATTTTTACAAAGTTATGTTTTTTTTCGAATTGTTTTTTATCTTTACCAACGAAAATTGTGTTTAGAGTAAGACGTGGAAGAGATATGAAGCGAAAAGAAGATTCTTTGTTGCACGACAAATTGAAGGAGTATTTCGGATTCTCCTCCTTCAAAGGCAATCAGGAGGCTGTGATCCGGAATGTGCTGGACGGAAAGGATACGTTCGTGCTGATGCCCACGGGCGGAGGCAAATCGCTTTGCTATCAGCTCCCTGCGCTGCTCATGGAGGGGGTGGCGATCGTCATCTCGCCGCTGATCGCCCTGATGAAGAACCAGGTCGATGCGATGCGCATGTTCTCCAACGACTCGGGCATCGCCCACTTCCTCAACTCGTCGCTCAACAAGAGCGCCGTGGCTCAGGTGCGCCAGGACGTGCTGGAGGGGCGGACCAAGCTGCTTTACTTCGCGCCCGAGTCCCTGACCAAAGAGGACAACGTCGCTTTCCTGCGCAAGGTCAAGATCTCGTTCTACGCCATCGACGAGGCCCACTGCATCTCGGAGTGGGGCCACGACTTCCGGCCCGAGTACCGGCGCATCCGTCCGATCATCAACGAGATCGGTGCCGCGCCGCTGATCGCCCTCACGGCGACGGCCACCCCCAAGGTGCAGCTCGACATTCAGAAGAACCTCGGCATGAGCGACGCTTCGGTCTTCAAGTCGTCGTTCAACCGCTCGAACCTCTACTACGAAATACGCCCCAAGCACGACGTGGACCGCGAGATCATCCGCTACATCAAGCAGCACCCCGGCAAGAGCGGCATCATCTACTGCCTGAGCCGCAAGAAGGTGGAGGAGCTGGCCGAGCTGCTCGTGGCCAACGGCATCCGGGCGCTCGCCTACCATGCGGGCATGGATGCCCAGACGCGTGCGGTCAATCAGGACGACTTCCTGATGGAGCGGGCCGACGTGATCGTGGCGACGATCGCCTTCGGCATGGGCATCGACAAGCCCGACGTGCGCTA
>CAMWGZ010000013.1 GCA_947173915.1 uncultured Alistipes sp. | reverse complement strand
AGGCGGGCGGCCGCCTTCGTCGGGCGGGGGGCTGGCGTGTCGGGATGCCGATACCGGGTGCAAAGACGCAGGCTGTCGGGAACGTGTGGCGCGGAAAGGCACCCAGCGATCGGAAGGTCGGGAGCAGTCGGGAGCAGGTGTCTGCTATTCAGTGACGATCCGCAGCTGGAAGGCGAGGCGGGGACCGTCGGCGTAGCGTATTTCGCCGCAGCGGACGAATCCCAGGGTGGCGAAGAGGCGGAGCATCGCCGCATTGTCGAAGTTGGTGTCGGCACGGAAGGAGCGGAGGCCCCGCTCGCGGGTCAGCCCGATGCTGCGGCGGAGAAATTCGGCGGCGACACCCTGCCGGAGCGCTTCGCCGGCAACGGCCAGGCGGTGCAGCACGGCGTAAGGCTCCTCGTCGAGCCAGCCGCCCCGGATGTCGGCATAGGCTGCCTCGCCGTCGAAGGCGACGGCCCCGTAGGCGACGATCTGCCCCTCGGGCGTGCAGAGCACGTAGCCCTGCTCCCGGGCGATGTCCCGCCCGATATCCTCGGCCGCCGGGTAGCCGTTCTGCCACTGCCGGCTTCCCCGCAGGCGCATCCGTTCGCGTGCGTCGCGGATGATGGTCTCGATGCGGTTCAGATCCTCCGGCAAGGCTGGGCGGAAGTGCAGGGTGGAGAGATTGCAGGCGTTCATGAGCGCAGTTGTTTGTCGGGACCGTCGGCGCGGAGCGTGCGCAGGTCGTTGCCCGTCGGGTTCTGGAAGACGCGCAGGTCGAATTCGGAGACGACGGCCAGCACGTGGTCGAAGATGTCGGACTGGATGCCCTCGTAGGGGATCCAATCGACCGTGGCGGTAAAGAAGTATAGTTCGAGGGGCAGGCCCGTGTCGGTCGGTTGCAGCTGGCGGACGAGTATCATCATGTCGCGGTTCACGCGGGGATGCTGCTTCAGATAGAGGTTCAAGTAGTTGCGGAATACACCGATGTTGGTCTGATGCTCTCCGGCGATGCGGCGCTCTTCGGGCGAGAGGCCGCGGTTGTCGGCTTCGACCTGCTGCTGCGTGGCAGCGATGTAGTCGCGCAGCAATTCGATGCGGGAGAAGCGTTCGAGCATCTCGGGGGTGCAGAAGCGGATGCTGGTCATGTCGATGTTGATCGAGCGCTTGACCCGCCGCCCGCCCGAGTCGCGCATCGGCTGCCAGTTCTGGAACGAGTCGCTGACGAGCAGGTAGGGCGGGAGCGTGGTGATGGTGTTGTCCCAGTTGCGGACCTTGACCGTGTTGAGCGTAACCTCTTCGACGCTGCCGTCCGCGCCGTACTTGGGCATGCTGATCCAGTCGCCTACCTTGAGCATGTTGTTGGCCGCGAGCTGGATGCCCGAGACGAATCCCAGGATGCTGTCCTTGAAGATGAGCATCACGACGGCTGCCGATGCGCCCAGACCTGTGAGGAAGATCGCCGGCGAGCGGTTCAGGAGAATCGAGAACGAGAGGATGACGGCCACCAGCACGGCGATGACCTGACCGGTCTGGAGCAGTCCTTTGAGGGGCTTGCCCTCCCACTCGGGGCGGTTGCTCATCAGCAGGAAGATCGCTTCGAGCAGCGCGTTGATGAAGCGGACCACGGCTGCGACGATGGCGATGGCTACCAGGCGCATCAGCAGGGTCATCAGTTCGTTCTCCCCGGGAAAGGCGATCGGCAGTATGAGGAAGACCAGCACCGGTGTGACGATGTGGCTGAGCCGCCGCAGCACCTTGTCGTCGAACAGGATGTCGTCCCATTTGACTT
Organism: uncultured Alistipes sp.; assembly: GCA_947173915.1. Classification (GTDB taxonomy): domain Bacteria; phylum Bacteroidota; class Bacteroidia; order Bacteroidales; family Rikenellaceae; genus Alistipes. Next base: position 13,221 of record CAMWGZ010000013.1, on the reverse strand, counting down.
TCGTCTTGAGGACGATGCGGCGGACGACCCGCAGCAGCAGCATGCGGATCAGGAAGTCCGTGCCGATGCCGATGGCGAGGATCAGCGCCAGGGCGACCCACTGGTCGATGCCTTCGGCGTTGTCGGGCGAAAGCCCCGTCAGCACCAGCAGGCGGTCGATCCATTTCTGTAATGATTCTTGCAGCATAATTCGATTGATCGGATAGGCTTCAAAGGTACGAATAAGCGAGGGTAAAAGCAAGCCCGCTTGCTTTTTGCCGGGCGGGAGTATCTAAGGCGAAGCCGAAGTGCGCATAAGCCGGGCAGAGCGGTATCCGTCGGATGGGAGACGGCAAAAATCCGGCCGAAACGGCAGCAGGCGGAAAGTGGCGGAGGCATGGCACGGATGAGGCGGCGGAAGGCTTCGGCGGCCTCGGGGAGTCGGAATCCGGAGGATTATCCGTACATTTGACCGCTGAAATCAAGAGACGCTATGAAACCATTGTTGCTTTGTCATCCCAGATGCACCACTTGCCGGCGGGCGCTCGACTGGCTTGCGGCGCAGGGCATCGAGGTCGAGGTGCGCGATATTGTCGCGTGCAATCCCTCGGTCGAGGAACTCGACGGGTGGATCGGGCGGGGTGCCCTTCCCGTATCCAGATTTTTCAATACCAGCGGGCTGCGCTACAAGGCGCTCGGCCTCAAGGAGGTCGTCCCGACCATCGATCGCGGGGAGGCGCTCCGGCTGCTCGCTTCCGACGGCATGCTGATCCGCCGTCCGCTGCTGATAGCCGACGGGGGCGTGCGTGCGGGCTTCCGCGAAAAGGAGTGGGCGGAGCTGTTCCCGGCCGAGAATCGGTAGAGGCTGCGGGGAGAGGACCCGGAATCCGGCACCCCGGTTTTCCGGGCAGCAGCGGTATCCCGTTTCCGAATGCGGGAGATGCCGCAGGCTCGGGTCGGGCGCATCCGGGCTGTGTACCGGGCGGTCGTCGTGCGGGCGGCCGCCCCTATTTTTTGTGTTTCTTGCGGCGGACCGACCAGCCGAAGTGGCCGAGCATCTTGCCCAGCGCGAAGTATTCGCCGTGCGAATAGACCAGCGGGCGGGCCCGTTCGAGGTCCAGCTTCCCGGTCTCGGGGTCGATGAAACGGTCGTCGGCCTGGATATTGACCACCTCGGCCAGGAACATGTCGTGCGATCCGAGGGGGAGGATCTGCCGCACGCGGCACTCGATCGAAAGGGGTGCTTCCGCGATGACCGGGGCCGCCACGACCGTTGCCGGTGCGGGCGTAAGACCCGTTTCGCGGAATTTGTCGTAGTCGCGTCCCGAACGCACGCCGCACCAGTCGGTGGCACGGGCCAGCTCCTCGGTGGTCAGGTTGATGACGAACTCCCCTGTGCGGCGGATGATCGGGTAGGAGTGGCGCTCGGGCCGTACGGAGATATAGCACATCGGCGGATTGGTGCAGACGGTGCCCGTCCAGGCGACGGTCAGCAGATTATACTCTTCGGGCGAGGCTCCGCAGCTGACCAGTACGGCCGGCAGCGGATAGATCAGCGTGCCCGGTTTCCAATTCTCTTTCATGGCATCGTTTTTTGTGCGGCCGCAGGACCGCGATCGTCCGGACAAAAATAGGGGAAAGATTCGAAGCCGCCAAATCCCGCGGAGGTGTGCGGCGGGGCGGATCAGAACTCCTCCGGTTCCTCGATGCGGATCGTCGCACCGGTTGTCGGGTGTACGAACTCCAGGCTGGCTGCGTGCAGGAAGAGTCGCCGGTCGGCGCGGCCGTAGAGCCGGTCGCCCGCAATCGGGGCATCAAGCCCCTCAGGATGGGCGGCGTGGACCCGGAGCTGGTGCGTGCGCCCCGTGACCGGCCGGAACACCACGCGCGTGCGTCCGTCCCGCACCCCCGTTATCGTATATTCGGTCATGGCGGGTTTCCCGTTTTCGGGATCGACCCTCTGCCGGGGCCGGTCGTAGGGGTCGGGACGCAGCGGCAGTTCGATACGCCCCGCTGTGCAGGGCAGCACGCCGTCGAGCAGTGCGACGTAGCGTTTGCCGACGGTGCGGCGGCGGAACTGCTCCTGCAGCTTCCGGTGGGCCGCTTCGGTTTTGGCGAGCACCAGCAATCCGGAGGTGTCCATGTCGAGCCGGTGGACGATCAGGGGTCCCGTCGCTTCGGGGTAGCGTTCCCTGGCCCAGCTCAGGACGGAGGGGGCTGCCGTCGTTCCGGGCACCGTGAGCATTCCGGCCGGCTTGACCACGACCGCCAGACAGTCGTCCTCGTAGCGGACCGCGGGTGCTTCGTCCATGCGCTCCGGTTCGGGGTCGGCGGCCAGCGCGCCGAGCATGTAGCGGAGGATCGGGCCGCACTTGCCCCGGCAGGCGGGGTAGTAGCATCCGTCGCGGCGCAGCTCCCCCTTCGGCGAGGCCCCGCGCCAGAACTCGGCCAGCGCCAGCGGTTCGAGCCGGTGGGTAAAGGCGTATTGCAGCAGCTTGGGGGCGGCGCACTCTCCGGCACCGGCGGGGGGTACGCCCTGGGCGGTCGGGGCGAAGATCTCGCAGAGGTCGCGGGTCGCCCCCGTGCGGTCGCATATCCGGAAGCGGAGGAACAGCTCGTGCTGCAATGCAGCCGAACGGCTCCTGCGTTCGGTGCGCAGGGCGGCGATCGGCTGTTCGAACTGCTCGATCCGGCTGCGGATCGCGGCGTTCCGCTCGGCGAGTCGCTGTTTGAGCCGCTTCAGCTCCGCTTTCTGATGCTGGCTCTGGCGGAGCAGCGCCTCCAGCTCCTCCCGGCCGGGCGCGGCGGCGCGGCGGGCATCCCGGCGGGCTTTCTCCTTCTCCATCCGCTGTTTTGCCTCTGTCAGACGTGCGGCGGCATCCGCTTCTGCGCGTGCGAGTTCTTCCCGGCACGCGCGGTAGTCGGGGGCGTTTTCCAGCTCCCCGATCCGCCGGTTGATTGCCGAGATCGCAGCCTCCTCCCGACGGAATAGACCCTCCGGGCGCAGCATGTCGTAGATGGGCGGGACGAAATATGCGTGGCGGTTCTCGCCTGCCAAATTGCCCGAGACGGCTGCCAGGAACCCGATGTCGCCCGCCGGATCGCGGACGACGAGCACTCCGAACATCTTGCCCGCGGCGATCTCCTCTCGCCAGTCGGGGCGGGTCGCGAGGTAGTCGCACAATTCAGCAGCCGCCAGCCGGCAGAGCGGATGCGGCTCGTAGCGGAACGGGTTGTTCAGCCGCTTCGGCAGCGGAATGCCGTCGGTCGGTCGGGAGAAACGGTGGAGTGTCGGGTGTCTGTCGTTCATGGCTGCTCGGAAGTCCCGGTCGCGGAGATAGATGCCGCGAAATTACGAAAATTCCGGAAACGGCGTGCGGAGGAAAACAAAAATGCCGGACCGTCCCTGCGGCGTTTCTCCTGTGGGGCGTTTCGGAGGTGCCGATTTTTGGAGATTGGAAAAAAATTCGTAGCTTTGCGGTACGTTTTGGTTCGCGGCGACGCGATTAATAGGGAATCCGGTGAGAATCCGGGACAGACCCGCTACTGTAATTCCTATCGAAACTCACTAACAGCATGCCACTGTCGGACGGACGGGAAGGCGTTGGTGAGCAGGATAAGTCAGGAGACCTGCCGAAGCAACATAATGTTTTGTAGTTTTCGGGTAATATTGCCACAAAACAGCCATTCGCTTTCGGGTTTTCCCTGAAGAACGAATCCGGTTCGCTGTGTGCCTGTTGCCTCGATTTTGATTAGCAGCGAACCCTATAATGAGGCTTCTACTATACATAGTATTCATTGCGAGATGCCCCTTGCTGATGCAGGGGGGCGATGCCGGCTACACCCTGACGGGTAAGATAACCGACAGGTTCGGAGAGCCTGTCAGCTTCGCCACGGTAGCCGTCGAGGAAAATAAATATATCACTTCGGCCGACGCGGAGGGTAATTATACATTGACTGTTCCGAAGGGAAGCTACGAGGGAACGGTAAGTGCGATCGGATTCAAGACACACGCATTCTCGATCGAGTTGTCGAAAAACACGGTGCTGGATGTAGTGATGGAGGAGGATGCGACGGCGCTGCAAGGGGTCAATGTGTATGGAAAAAGTGCCGCGAAACGTCTCGAAGAGGGTTCGTTCTCGGTCAATGCCATTGAAATCACCCCCAATATCAACCGGATGGTCACTCTGAACGATCTGGTGGACCGAACGCCCGGGGTCAAGGTGCGGCGCGAAGGAGGGGCCGGCTCCGAATTCGACATGACGATCAACGGCATGTCCGGCAACTCCATACGATATTTCATAGACGGCGTACCTCTGGAAACCAAAGGAAGCGGTCTGACTCTCGACAACGTGCCTTTGAATATCGTCGAACGGGTCGAGTTGTATAAGGGCGTGGTGCCGTCGCATTTGGGTTCGGATGCCTTGGGCGGGGCGGTCAATATAGTCACAAAGAAACAAAAGCGGAATTTTCTGGATGCCTCCTATGGCATAGGCTCGTTCTGTACTCATTCCGGAGATATTGCAGGCCAGTACTTCATTCCCGGAACGGCTGTTGCCATACGGCCCGCCTTCAGCATCAATTATTCCAAGAATAATTATATGATGAAAGGGGTCGAGGTGTGGAGCGAAGAGGAAGACAAGTATGTTTTCACGAACAAGAGGCGTTTCCACGACGATTATTTCTCGTTGTTCGGTCAAATAGAGGCTGGAGTCGATAACGTTTCGTGGGCGGATAATTTTTCTGTCGGAATATCTTACAGCAAACTCGACAAGGATATTCAGACCGGAGCGATGCAAAACAAGGTGTACGGTGCGGCAAGCCGCCATGCCCGTTCATACGGCCTGTCGGCGAGTTACTCCAAACGCTGGGGAGCTTTTGCCGCAAGAGTGAATCTTTCTCACACGTGGGATCGCAGCGAAAGTGTCGATACGACCTACCGCAAATATTCCTGGGACGGGACGTGGATGCCCTCCTCGGGGAATGAACTGAATAACCGGGCGCGTTCGATCCGTGTTTACAAGCGGCCGCTGACCGTGGTCGGCGCGGGTGCCGACTACGAGCTGAACGAACATCACGGCTTTGCTTTCAATTACATGTTCAATCGCCGGGGGAACGACCGCTATGACAAGGTCAATACCCAGTTCGAGCCTTCGAACGACATAGTCTCCAAGCACATCTTTTCTCTGACATATTCGCAGTCCTTCTTCGATCGGAGGTGGCAGACATCGTATTTTGTCAAAAATTATCTCAATGCGCTGGCAATCCGTCAGACGGATGATTTCACCATTACCGGTGCCGACAAAATCGACACCCATACGACCAAGAGCTACTGGGGGGCCGGAATAGGCAGCCGCTTTACCTTTCGCGAGCCTTTCTCCGTAAAGGCATCCTACGAGCACTGCGTACGCTTGCCTCTGTCGCGTGAGCTGCTCGGCAACGGCACGACGGTCTATCCCAACCTTGCATTGAGTCCGGAAACGAGCAACAACTACAATGTCGGCTTCTTCGGAACATGGTGGATCGATAATGCGAATCAGCTGGGTTATGAGGCGAACGGTTTTATACGCCATGTCCAAAACTATATCCGGACGACCGTATCCGAACGGGAGGGAATGATGCAGTATGTCAATGAACCCGCTATCGATATAAAAGGTTTTGATTTCGAACTGTCGTACCGATGGAACTCGCAGCTTCAGATCGCTCTTAACGGAAGTTGGAGCGATGCGCGCGACCTCAGGAAATACAAGACGGACGGAAATCCGTCCGCGACGTACAGAAACCGTGTCCCCAACAGGCCGTGGATGTTCGGCAACGTGGATGTCTCATATACTTTCCGCGATCTGATAAGGAGCTCCGACCGGTTGAGGATAGGAGTCTGCCATCAGTACATCCACTGGTATTATCTGAACTGGGAAGCTTTCGGGGCCGCCTCGTCCAAGGCCCGCATTCCGACTCAGAATCTTACGGATCTGTCGCTGACCTACTCATGGAGCAACGACCGCTACAGCATATCGGTGGAATGCAATAATATTTTTGACCGTTTGGCCTACGACAACTACATGCTTCAGAAGCCCGGACGAAATTTCGCCGCTAAATTCAGGATATTCATTAACTAACCATTTATAAAAAACGACAATGAAAAGATTCGAATTTCTTCTCCGGTCATTTATGGCGCTGGTCATCGCCTTCGGCATGACGGGCTGCGCCGATGACGAAGGTTCCTACCAGCCCGACGGCCCTGCGGTCATCCAGGATTTCCATTTCGACCTTTGGGTCGCCCTCGACCGCCACGGCGGTATGGGACGTGATGTCCAGACGCTCGTGCGCAGCCTCAACTCGCTCGAGTCCGACCAGCCGGAGATCACGTTCCAGGGTCAGGGAACCGAGGTAAATTCGATTCTCTCGCTCGAGACGATTGTCAAGGGTGCATACTACTACCAGGTGCCTGTTTCCGGCGACCGCTTCGCGAAGTACGTGATCAGGGACAACAAGGTCGAGGCGGTCAAGGAGCGCCGTTTCCGGAACAACACCTACTCCACGCGCAAGTACACTCATGCCTGGACGGATGACAACACGCTGGTCATCATGGCCGCCAACGGCGATGCTTCGGAGATCATCTGGACCAAACTCAATGCCGACGACATGACGATCATCGATGAGGGCAAGCTCGACATAGCGATGCCCGAGGGCGCAGAACTCTTCACGACCTCCGGTATCCTTAATTATCGCGCCTCCGACGACAAGCTGTTCTATTTCTATTATGCGAAGGCCGGCGGAGCGCGCGGCAAACGCGTGACTCCCATGATGACCGCCGTCATCGACCCGGCGACCATGACTGTCGAGAGCGACACTCCCTGTTTCCTCGACTGCGAGATGGTCGGAACCGCCTACGGCGAGCTTCTGCAGACGACCACCTTCATCGACGGTGGCAACAACCTCTATATCGCTTGTGTCACGGATGATGCCGATGGCGCCGAGCACAGTCATCTTCTGAAGATTCCCGCGAACTCCACAACGTTCGATCAGAGCTACGACGGTTTCACGGCCGGAGGAAAGCTACTCTCGGTGATGTATCTTGGAAACAATAAGGTAATGGCCTATGCGCGTGAAGACAAGCTCGGCACCGACATAGATGATTTCAGCCACTACTATACCGTGCTCGATGTCGTCTCCAAGACGAGTACGCCGATTACCTGCCAGGGGCAGCGTCTGGCTTACAGCAGCGGCCGCTTCTCCTCGCGTATGGCGTATGTCAATCACAAGGCATATATCGGAGTCGATGCCGAGGGTGCGCAGCCCCAGATCTACATATATGACGTAAATACCGGCCAGACCGATCTCGGCGCCACGATGGCATCGGGTTACTACTTCGAGCAGATTCGGGTGGTGGAAGAGGTCGAATAAGAGTCGAAAACGGTTTTTCAATTTTTTGCAGCATCTCCCGGAGTCGAGAGGCTCCGGGAGATTGCTCGCATTCCCGATAAAATGAAAAATATCATTCTCATTCTGATGTTTCTGGTCGGTGTCACGGAAGGTGCCGCCCGGAAACCCGCTGTTCTCCCGAAAGAAAAGACCGCCATTCTGATGGTGCACTTCGGTACGACATTCGACCAGACGCGTGCCGCGACTATCGATGCGATCAACGAGAAGGCGCAGACCGGGTTTCCGGAGGTAAAGGTGGCGGAAGCCTATACGTCGCGGATCGTTATCAACCGCCTCGCCGAACGCGGCATCGTAAAACTTACGCCCAAGGAGGCTTTGCTGCGTCTGGCGGCCGACGGCTTTACTCATGTGATCGTGCAGGGCACGAATGTGATAGATGGCATAGAGGCTGAGGTGCTTCGCAACGAGGCCGCTTTAATGGCTCCGTTTTTTACGGAAATAAGAGTAGGCCGACCGCTGCTGTATTCCGTCGAAGACTGTCGGCGTGTCGTGAAGGCTCTTCAGGAACGCTATGCAGCCTCGTTGGGGAAGAAGACTTCCGTGGTGTTCGTCGGTCATGGCACCTCGACGCCTGCCACCGCGACTTACTCCCAGACAGACTATATGTTCGCCTCGATGGGCACCCCCAGGGCGCATGTCGCAACCATAGAGGGGTATCCGACCTATGAAACCGTCCTCGAAAGATTGAAGCGAGAGAATGCGAAAGAAGTCGTCCTCGTGCCGTTCATGTTTGTGGCGGGCGACCATGCCCGTAACGATATCGACGGGGAGTGGCGCGAGCGACTCGAAAAGGAGGGTTTCCGCGTGGAGGCGGTCATGGAGGGACTGGGGCAGCTGCCTGCTGTCCAGGATCTCTACATCGAGCATGTCAGGGAGGCTTTCGATGCCCCTGTTTTGGATGCCGCGACACAAAAGTCGAATTATATAAAGGAAAATCTGTAGCATGATGCCGCGAGTCGGGAAAATTGTCGTTTGCACCGGTGTGTTTCTGTCGGTGGTTTGTGCGGGAGCGGCAGGATACTCCTGTTGGCTGAAACCCACGAGCATCCTGGTCGTAAATCCTTTGCCTGCCCAGGAAGCGGAGATCGTACTGAATAACGACAGCCGGCATATAAAGGTTAGCTGCCGCAATATGGAGGAGGCTTCGGACTTCGAGAAATACGATGCCGTGCTTATGTACGGACGAGGCCTTTATCTCGACTCGTTGCAGCTGCGCTCGCTCGACCGGGCGGCCCGGAAAGGGATCCCGGTCTTTACCAATACGCTGCGGAATTTCAGTTTCGTGGTAAATCATAATCTCGATTCCGTACAAAACGAGACATTGCGGAGGTATTTCGCCAATCCCTGCAGCGCCAACTACCGCAATATGCTCCGCTATGTCCGTCATATCGTCCATCCCCGCCGCTGCGGGGATCGAGGGTTTTGCGCCCCCGTAGCCATGCCGAACAATATGTTCTATCATCTTGAGGCCGGCAGGTATTTCGACAAGGCGGAAGAGCTGACGGACTACCTCGAGCGGAGCGGTCTGTTCGTTCCGGGCGGCAAGAACGTTGCTTTCGTGTCGGGTGTGAATTTTCCGGTGGAAAACAACCGCGCGCATATCGATACGCTCGTAAGCAGGCTGACAAAGGATGGATACAACGTGTATCCTCTGAGCGCGACAGGCGATGTCCGGGCGAAAATGATACGGGAGACAAAACCCCGGGCCATCGTTTATATACCGATGGGGCGGCTCGGCAACGATTCGCTGATAAACTGGGCTTATGAGAACGCGATCCCGCTTTTCATGCCTTTCCCGCTTATAGAGCCTCGCGACAGGTGGCTCGATGTCGGTAATCCGATGGGCGGAGGCTCGCTCAATGCCCGCATCGTGGTGCCCGAGATCGACGGCGGGATGACTCCGCTGTGCATCGCCACGCAGGATCCTTCGCCGGAAGGGTATCTGCTTTACTCTCCCGATCCCGAGCGGATAAATGCCTTTATGGAGCAATTCGGGCGATTCATGAATCTCCGGGATGCGGCCAACTCGGATAAAAAGATCGCGATAGGTTATTTCAAGTCTCCGGGCAAGGATGCCTTGCTCGCCTCGGGGATGGAGGTGGTGCCTTCGCTGTATAATTTTTTGAAACGGCTCAGGAAGGAGGGGTACGATGTGGACGGTCTTCCGGCATCTCTCGAAGAATTCAACAGGCAGATAACGGCCGAGGGAAGCGTGATGGGGTCTTATGCTCCGGCGGCTCAGGAAAAATTCATGAACGAGGCCGATCCCCTGTGGATCGACAAGGCGGATTATGAAAAATGGGCGCGGGAGGTGCTGCTGCCCGATAAAATCGCTGAAGTGGAGACGCGTTACGGCAAGGCTCCCGGGAGCCTGCTGGTGCGCGGGGACAGTATGGCGATAGCCGCCGTAAGATATGGCAACATTCTTCTCTTTCCCCAGCCGCGTCCGGCTCTGGGCGACGACGACTTCAAACTCGTCCATGGTGCGGAGGTCGTGCCGCCGCATAGTTATATCGCGCCTTATCTGTATATGCAGAAGGCGTTCGATGCGGATGTCCTGATTCATTTCGGCACCCATGGCAACCTCGAGTTCACTCCGGGCAAAAATGCGGGCCTCTCGCAGGCCGACTGGGCCGAGGTGCTGGTAGGCAACAGACCCCATTTCTATTTCTACACCACAGGCAATGTCGGGGAGGCCGTCATAGCCAAAAGAAGAAGTCATGCGGTAATCGTGACACACCTGACTCCGCCGTACGTGGAGAGCGGTTTGAGACAGAAATACAGTGCGCTGACCGAACGGCTGCATGAGGCCATCGCCGATCCGTCGAAGAATACCCGGGCCCTGAAACGGGAAATTATAAGCTGTGGCTTTCATAAAGATCTGGGGCTTGACTCTGTCGGAGGAGGGGTGTACGGTATCGAGGATCTGAAAAAAACGGATTCGTTCGTCGAGGAGCTCGTGAACGAGAAGATCACCGGAGCGTATTATGTTATGGGTGAGTCCTATTCGGCAGGCGACATGCTGTCGAGCGTGCTGGCCATAACGGCCGACGAACTGGCCTATTCCCGCGCCAGGGCGGACTATGATAACGGCAGGATATCGAAAGAGTCGCTGCAGGATTTCACTTTTGTCGCACACCGCTATCTTCCCGATGCCAGACGCGATCTGACGCGCATATTGAACGGGACAGGTATGACCGGAGCGGCGGAAGGGGAGCGGGCGCTGGCGGTGCGCAGGCTGCTCGAGGAATCTGCCGGTGCGGAAATAGATGCCATGATCGGCGCTCTGAACGGTATCCCGGTCCGTCCGGCTCCCGGCGGAGATCCGGTTCTGAATCCGAACGTGCTGCCTATGGGCAGAAATATGTATAGCATAAATGCGGAGGCGGCTCCGGGTCCGAAGGCCTGGGATGACGGGGTGGCTCTGGCCGAGCAGACCCTGGCGCATTATCGTGAAAAACACGGCGAATATCCCAGGAAGGTAAGCTATGTCTTCTGGGCCGGAGAGTTTATTTCGTCGCAAGGAGCCACTCTCGCGCAGGCTCTCCGTATGCTCGGGGTGGAGCCTGTCAGAGATGAGCAGGGACGGGTAATGGACCTGAGACTGATACCTTCCGAGGAGCTCGGCCGCCCGCGCATCGATATTCTCGTTCAGGTGTCGGGCCAGCTGCGGGATATAGCCGGCTCGCGGTTGAAAATGATAACCGATGCAGTCGAACTTGCGTCCGAGGCCGAGAACGATATCTATCCCAACTATGTCGCCGAAGGGACGCTCGGTCAGGAGAAGGCGCTGATGGAGAAAGGAGAGTCGCCGAAACGGGCCCGCGAGCTGTCGGCGATGCGGGTGTTCGGACCGGTCAATTCCGGATATAGTACCGGCATGTTGCGCTATACCGAAAGTTCGGGAGCCTGGGACAGACGGGAGGAGCTTGCTGACGGCTATCTCGATAACATGTGTGCGATGTATGGCGACGAAGACAACTGGGGGACGATGAACCGCAGTGTGCTTGAAGCCGGTGTTTCCGGAACGGAGATAATCGTACAGCCCCGGCAGAGCAATACGTGGGGGCCCGTATCTCTTGACCATGTGTATGAATTTACGGGGGCGCTTTCTCTTGCTTCCGCGTCGATCAATGGCAAGGAGCCGGAAGCGGTTATGGCAGACTACCGCAATCCTTACCTGCCCCGTCTTCAGGATACGAAAGAGGCTGTAGCCATCGAAACGAGGGCGACGATTCTCAATCCGGAGTTCGTAAGGCAGCGCATGAAGGGAGATGCGACGACGGCCCAGATGTTCGGAGAGATATTCCGCAATATTTTCGGCTGGAGCGCGACCAGGCCGAGCGCATTGAACGAAGGCATATACGACGATCTGTACGAAATGTATGTCGCCGATGTGAATGACCTCGGCGTTAAAGGGTATTTCGAGCGCGTCAATCCTGCCGCATTGCAGGAAATGACTGCGACGATGCTCGAAAGTGCGCGCAAGGGATTCTGGACTCCGACCGAAGAACAGTTGAAGAAGACCGGCCAGCTGCATGCCGACGTGACGGCGGCTCATGGTGCGCCCTGCACCGAATTTGTCTGCGGTAATAGAAAACTGCAGGATTTCATCGCCGGCTGCCTCGAAGAAAAGAGTGCCGAGAGATACCGTCGCGATATCGGCGCTGCGGTGGACGAGCCGTCCGGTGCGAGAGTGCTCAAGGAGGAGCGTGGCGATGCGTTGTCCGAAGTGTCGGTGGCGCAGGGTTCTTTTTACACCCTGGCGGCATTGGCCGCACTGTCGCTTGTCGCCGCGCTTTCCGGCATAATACGCAAAAGAAAGGCCGGAAGATGAGCGCGCTGACCGTTGTGTTTTATATCGTCGTTGTCGTGACGACATGTATCAGGCTCTCTTTCCTGCCTGTCAGGCTCGCGGCCTGCATTGCCGTTTTGTGGGGCTTCGTTTCGATGGGGATAACCCGCTGCATGAGCGGCCTGACATCTGCTCAGGTCGCAGATCTGCTGGACATGAATATGCTCGTCGCAGCGGAGTTCGTCGAACTCCTGATCTTCATATGCTATCTCTTTGCCCCGGACAATAGCTCCGGGGTGTCGAGGTATTATCCGGGGCTGATGCTTGTCGCGCCGATTGCCGCATCTGCCGCCCGCGCACCGATGCTGCTGCCCGGTACCGGGTTCGGTGCGATCTCCCTGCTTGCAGGGGGCGCGACGACCATGTCTTTGTTCGTTCTCTCTGTCTTGACACGCCGGCTCGGGCCGCATCGAGAAACGCTCTATGATGCCTGCCTGCTCGGCGTAGCCTTATGCGTCGTAATCTTTGGCATCCTATGAAAAGCATATCTGAAATCCTCTTTGTCATCTCCAACGGTCTCATGATTCCGGTGCTTCTGCTGCTCCTGTATTTTTTGTGCCGGGCGGTATGGATCGTCTGCGGTCTGTATAGACAATGGAAGTCGCACGGTTATATAACGGCAGTGCTCGGAGATATGATACGGCATTATTCGCAGGAGCGAATGGCGGAAAGCATGAGGTTGCTTGATGACGTTCGTGGCTGTCCGGCGGTCGATTGTCTCCGGCGGATCGTCGAGCATAAGGAGGACTGCGTGTACTGTGAGCATGAATTGGCCGACTATCAGGTGGAGGTGCAGCGGATTCTGTCCCAATACAGGATGCTGGTCAAATTCGGTCCGATGCTCGGTCTCATGGGAACGCTGATACCGATGGGACCCGCTCTTGTCGGACTCGCGGCTGGAGATATAGCTGTCTCTTATAACCAACTCAGAGCCAACGAGA
>CAMWGZ010000012.1 GCA_947173915.1 uncultured Alistipes sp. | reverse complement strand
GGTTGCGGGGACCGTGCCGAGCATTCGGGAGACTCCGGTTCAACGGCCCCATACGAAAACGGTTCCGGCCGGATGGGAGAGAGTGAGAATCTTCCCGTCCGGCCGGAACCGTTGGCAGGGCGCGCGGCCCCGATGTTTTTAGCGCATCGGCAGCTCGGTCGAGCCGATCATCAGGCCGTCGCAGTAGAGCTGCACCCGATAGGCTCCTGCCGTGAAGCCGCTGCCGGTGTAGAAGATGCCCACTCCGAGGTCCTCGTTCTGATAGTCCACCTCGCGTGATGCCGAATAGGAGAGCTGTTCGCCCTCGAATTCGAAGGTCGGAATCTCTTCGCTCGAAAGCACGTAGCCGTCGGGTGAGAGGATCCGCACGTAGATCGTCTTTTCGCCGGGCGTGGCGAGCGTGTTGGCCGTGAGCGTGAAGTCCACCCGCAGGCGTGCGGCGTTGCGGATGCGCGACACCTCCTTGCTGCGATCGTTCAGCGCCGTGAGGCGGATGTCGCGGGCGCTGATGACCGAACCCTGGCGCACCTTGTTGTCCAGCTCCTGAGCCTTCTCCTCGGCCATCTCGGCGCGCAGGTTGGCGGTGGTGATCTCCTTGCGGTAGGAGACGTTCTCGTCGATGAGCTGCTTGTTGAGGGTGTTGAGCGAGTCGATCTGGTGGATATAGCCCCGCATGATGGTGCGCAGCGTGCCCACCTCCTTCTCGTACTGCTTGATCTTGGCGAGGTTCCACGAACGCTCCTGTTTGAGCCGCTGCATGAGCGAGTCGGCCCGCTGGCGTTCGACGGACATTTGGAGCGAGAGGGTGTCGTTGGCGATCTGCAGCTCGTCGAAGTCCTGCATCAGGTCGCTCAGGTTGTTCTGTATCGAGTCGCGGTCGATGACCAGCAGGTCGTAGTCGGCCTGTTGCTGGCGATGGATGTTGAAGTAGAGGATCGAAAGCGCAGCCAGGATGACGGCGAGCAGGATGATGACGATCCGGTAGCCCAGGATCGACTTGCGTCCCCCGCGGGGATCTTCGCGGTCGTAATCGGGGCGGTCGTAGCCTTTTGTGTTCTCTTCCATAGATAAAAAGGTATTTTCGGCAAATATAAGGTTTTTTATTTTATTTTGCTCGTAAGCGGGTATTTGAGTCCCTGCCAGTCGGAAATGACGGCCTGGACGCTGCCCACCCGGATGGGCGACTCGACGTAGAGCGGAACGAGGTTGCGGTCGTCCGAGATCCAGACCCGGAACTCCGATCCGTCGGTAAAGGAGTAGCCCTCCGAGGAGCCGATCTGGCAGGCGAACACCAGCGTGCGGAAGGTCCCCGCGCGGCGGATCTTCTTCACTTCGCGCCCGAGGAAGCGCAGGCGCAGGTGGCGGACCGTGTCTTCGAGCACCATCTCCAGTATCTCGGTGCGGCCCTCTTCGAGGGTGGCGGGATCGACACCCCGCAGCCGGAAGTAGAGCGACACGGGATCCATGCTCGCCTCGCCGAGGGGCATCGTCTTGCAGGTGTCGCGCTCCATGCGCCGGCTTCGCCAGGTGGTGTGCACCCGCATCGCCTCCCAGTCGTAGCGGTAGGTGCTCCGGAAGCGGTAGTTGCCCTCGCGGATGTCGCTTTCGAAGCGCAGCGGCCGCAGCGTCCGGCGATCGACCCGGGTTTCGTAGCGGTCCAGTATGTTCATGACCCAGCGGAACGAGGGCAGCGTGCGGCCGACACCCTCGACGCGATAGACCTCCCGGCCGATTTCCGCATCCTGTTCGAGGGTCGTGGCGATGCGCACGGTGCCGACCACCGTGTTGGGGAAGAGTTTGGCCCGGTAGCTGATCTTGTAGTCGAGCACCTCTCCCGGTTGGTAGAGTTGGGCCTGCATCGACTGTGCGAGGCAGAGCAGCAGTACGAGGAGCGGGAAGCGTTTCATCGCGGTCGGTTTTTTAGGTGTGACGGTTTCTTTGGCTGTCGTCGGTTTTCGATTACGAGATCTGCGAAAAGTCGATCTCCTCCCGGCCGCTCATGCGGCGGCGAAGCTCCCGGAGGCCGGCATGTTCCGCGCGGGCGAGGCCCGGATCGTCGCGCAGCACCTCGGCGGCGGCTTCGCGCGTGAGGGTCAGAATCTGCAGATCGAGTGTCGGATTCGCTATCTTCAAATCGAGTGCCAAACCGCTCTGCATCGTGCCGTTGATATCGCCCGCGCCCCGCAGCTTGAGATCCAGTTCGGCCAGCCGGAAGCCGTCGCTCGTCTCGCACATCGCCTCCAGGCGGGTGCGGGCCTCCTTCGAGAGCTTCTCGCCCGACATGAGGATGCAGTAGGACTGCTCTCCGCCGCGGCCCACGCGGCCGCGCAGCTGGTGGAGCTGCGAGAGGCCGAAGCGCTCGGCCGATTCGATGACCATGACCGTCGCGTTGGGAACATCGACCCCCACTTCGATGACCGACGTGGCCACCAGAATGTGCGCCTCGCCGCTCTTGAACTGGCGCATCGACTCCTCCTTGTCCTCGGGCTTCATCTTGCCGTGGCAGACCGCCGTGACGTACTGCGGCAGCGGGAAGTCGCGCGAGATGGCCTCGTACCCCTCCTCGAGGTCCTTGTAGTCCATCGCCTCCGACTCTTTGATGAGGGGATAGACCACATAGACCTGCCGCCCCAGCGCGATCTGCTGCCGCATGAAGCCGAAGAGCCGCAGCCGTGCCGCGTCGGTGTAGTGGACCGTGCGTATCGGCCGGCGGCCCGGCGGCAACTCGTCGATGACCGAGACATCGAGGTCGCCGTAGAGCGTCATGGCGAGCGTGCGCGGGATCGGGGTGGCGGTCATCACGAGGATATGGGGCGGCTGCGCGTTCTTGGTCCAGAGGCGCGCCCGCTGCTCCACGCCGAAGCGGTGCTGCTCGTCGATGACCACGAAACCGAGGTTGGCGAAGCGCACTTTCTCCTCGATCAGGGCGTGGGTGCCGATCAGCAGGCCGACCGATCCGTCGGCCACCCCTTCGAGTGCCTCCCGCCGTTCGCGGGCGCGCGAGGAGCCGGTAAGAATCCCCACCCGCACGGGCAGCCCCTCCAGCATGCGCCGGAAGGTGGCGTAGTGCTGGCGGGCGAGGATCTCGGTGGGGGCCATCATGCAGGCCTGGAATCCGTTATCGACGGCCAGCAGCATCGACATGAGCGCCACGAGGGTCTTGCCGCTGCCCACGTCGCCTTGCAGCAGGCGGTTCATCTGGAAGCCCGAGACGGTGTCCCGGCGGATCTCGCGGACCACCCGCTTCTGGGCACCCGTCAGCGGAAAGGGGAGTTTCTTGTTGAAAAAGGTGTTGAACAGCTCGCCCACTTTGGGGAACAGAAAGCCGTTGTTTTTGGCCATCCGCGAAGTGCGGCGCGCCTGTACGTTGAGCTGTATGCCCAGCAGTTCGTCGAACTTGAGCCGGTAGCGTGCCTGCCGCAGCAGTTCGGGCGATTGCGGGAAATGGATGTTGTAGAGCGCATCGCGCAGGGTCAGCAGTCCGTAGCGGCTGCGCAGCGTCTCGGGCAGCGTCTCGCGGATGCGGTCGCGCACCATCGGCCAGAGGTTGCAGAGGATCGTGTAGAACCCTTTGGTGCCGAGCACGCTGCTCAGTTTCTCGGTCGAGGAGTAGATGCCTTGCATGCCGCTCTCGGCCTTGCGGGCGAAAGCTTTCTCGATGGTCTCGATCTCGGGGTGGACCATCGAAAGCTCCCCCTTGAAGAAGGAGGGGCGGCCGAAGACCAGGTATTCGCGCCCCACTTCGATCCGCTTCTCGATCCATTTGATTCCGTGAAACCAGACGAGTTCGGCCATTCGGCCGCTTCCGTCGTTGAGCAGTGCCGTGAACCGGCGCTTGCGGCCCGCGCCGGCGTAGTTCACGCCCGTGATGCGGCCGCGCACCTGAAGCAGCGATGTCTCCTCGGGTGCGATCTCGGCCATGCGGTAGATCTTCGTGCGGTCGATGTAGCGGAACGGGTAGTGGGCGAGCATGTCGCCCAGCGTGCGGATGCCCAGCTCTCGCTCCAGCAGGCGGGCCCGGGCCTCGCCGACACCGGCGACGAACTTGATGTCGTTATCGAGAAAATTGCCCATACTCTATGCAAAGATAGCAAAATTCGGGCGGGGAAGCAAGTTCAGGAGGCTTCGTGCAGGATCCAGGCGGCAACGTAGTCGGGTTTGGCGCGGAAGTCGATGCGCAGCGCCTCGCCGCCGAGGATGCGGCCCTGCATGCGGCCGGCCGCCGGGTCGATCCGCTCGATGTGCAGGTCCTCCAGCAGCCGCAGCTCCCTGCGCCCCGCATATTTGTAGAGGGTCTCCTTCGCGCTCCAGAGCAGCGGCAGCAGCAGGGGATCGTCCCAGAGGGCAAGCTCCCCGCCCGAGGCGAAGCGGGAGGCGATGCGTGCGAAGTCGCGCCGGGGCGATTCGATATCGACGGCGCAGCGGCGGTCGGAAAAGCAGACCGCGACGTAGCCCGCTCCGTGGGAGACTCCGATGCGGACCGGGTGGTTCCTGACGACGGGTGCGCCCGCCGGATCGTAGTCGATTCGGGCATCGGGCAGGTGGCGGCGCACCAGCGCCCGCCAGCTCAGGAATTCGGCCTGCCGGCGGGGCGAGCGCATCGCTTCGGCCTGCCGCAGCTCCTCTGCCGAGACGCATCGACGCAGCCGTTCGGGGTCGCCGAGCGGCTCGATGCAGAGCAGGTTATTCATGCAGGATGACTTTGATCTTGTCGATGCGGTGCCCCTCGACGTGGTGGACGACGAAGCGGATGCCGTGCGCCGTGACCGTGTCGCCCTTCTTGAGGAAGTCGCACCGCAGTTCGAGCATCAGCCCCGCGAGCGTCTCGGCGCGCCCCTTTACGTCGGCGAAGGTGTCTTCGTCGATTTCGACGATCCGTTCGAAATCGACGATGTGGGTCTTGCCGTCGAAGAGGTAGGTGTTCGCGTCGAGCCGCGTGTAAAGCGCCTCGTCGGTGTCGCTTTCGTCGGAAATCTCGCCGACCACCTCTTCGATGATGTCTTCGAGCGAGACCAGCCCCTGCGTCGAGCCGTACTCATCGACCACGATGGCCATGTGGATCTTCTTGGCCTGGAAATCCTCCAGCAGGTCGTTGATCTTCTTGTGCTCGGGGACGAAGTAGGGCTTGCGGATCAGCTGCTGCCAGCCGAATTCGTCGCTCTGGTTGATATGGGGCAGCAGGTCCTTGACGTAGAGCGTGCCCCGGATGTTGTCCAGGTCGCCTTCATAGACCGGAATGCGCGAGAATCCGGAGTTGATGATCGTCTGCTTGACCTGCTCGTAGGGGTCCGTGAGTGCGATGGCCGTCATATCGACCCGGGGCTTCATGATCTCCTGCACCTCCGTATTGACGAAGCTGACGATGCCCGAGAGCATGCCGTGCTCCTCTTTCGAGCTGGTGTGGGTCATGTCGATCGCGTCGGCCAGTTCGTCGATCGAGATCTCCTGCCGGTGCGCCGCCTTGCGGCAGAGGCGCGAGCCCGTGTGCATCAGCAGGTAGGAGAGCGGGTAGAAGATCGTTTGCAGCACCGCCATCGGGCGGGCGACGAACCCGGCGAAGCGCATCGGCATGGTCTGGGCGGCCACTTTGGGGAGGATCTCGCCGAAGAGCAGCAGCAGGAAGGTTACCAGCACGCTCTTGACCAGGAATTCGAATCGGGCGAACGTGAAGAGCGCGTCGATGATGTTCGACGAGAGGATGACGATGCAGATATTGACCAGGTTATTGACCACCAGGATCGTGGCCAGCAGCAGATCGACCCTGCCCAGCAGCGAGAGAATCGTCTGGGCGTTCGACGAGGCGCTCTTCTTCAGCGCGCGCACGTCGTTGGCCGAGAGGGAGAAGAAGGCGGTCTCGGAGCCTGATACCAGGGCCGAGACCGACAGCAGAAGCAACGTGATGCCGCACAACACCCAGACGTGGGGTGTCATGCCGTGAAATACGAAAGCTGCGCTCGGTTCCAATGCGGGGCGGTTTTTCGGTTATTCGGGCATCGTTTCGCTGCGCTCGTCGTTGCCCTCGGAGGCGGCGGGGCGCTCCTCGCGCGACGGCTCCTTGCGTCCGGGGGGAACCTCGGAGACTGTGACGAACTGTGCTTTCCGGGTTTGGTAGGCGGGTTTGGAGAGGATCTCCTCGATGTTGCGGTAGCGGGTCGATTTCTCGCCCAGAACGACCTGCTCGGCCGGCTGGGGCTGCGGTGCGGCCGTACCTTTGGCTGTCCGCGCGAGCGGCTCGGCTGCGCTCTTCTCGGCCGGTTCGCTGCCGGGCTGCGTGACGGTCCGTGCCGGCGGGACGATCTGCCGGTCGCGTGCCTCGTCGAATCCGGTGGCCACCACCACCAGCTCGATGGCCGATCCCAGCTGGGGCTTTTCGCTCGTACCCCAGATGATATTGGCGTTGTGCACGTTGCCCGATACGTCCTCCACGCTGGCATGCGATTGAATGTACTCCAGGATCCGTACCACCTCCTCGTACATCAGCTCGTCGGCGTTGGCTACCGAAATGTTGATCAGAATGTCGCGCGCGCCGCTGATGAGGTTGTGGTCGAGCAGCGGCGAGTGCAGTGCCGCTTCGGCCGCCGCCTCGGCGCGGTTGTCTCCTTCGGCCGTCGCCACGCTCATGTGGGCGCGGCCGCTCTCGCGCATGACCTTCGAGACATCGGCGAAATCGACGTTTACCAGGTCGCTCTTGACGGTAATGATCTCGGCGATGCCCTTGGCTGCGGCGGCCAGAATGTCGTCGGCCTTGCCGAAGGCCTGCTTGAGGGCCAGCCGGCCGTAAATTTCGAGAATGTTCTCGTTGTTGATGATCAGCAGCGAATCGACGTTCTGACGCAGCTCCTCGATGCCCCGGAAGGCCTGGTCGTAGCGGATCGGTCCCTCGACCGCCAGCGGCGAGGTCACGATGCCCACCGTGAGCAGCCCCATCTCCTTGGCCAGCTTGGCGATCACGGGCGAAGCACCCGTACCGGTGCCGCCGCCCATGCCGGCGGTAATGAAGACCATCTTGGTGCCCGATGCCTCGAAGCGCTGACGCACCACATCGAGCGACTCGATGGCTGCCCGGCGGCCGTTTTCGGGGTCGTTGCCCGCACCCAGACCCTCGCTGCCCAGCTGGATCTTCAGCTGTACGGGACTTTTGTCGAGTGCCTGCTGATCGGTGTTGCAGACCATGAAATCGACCCCCTCGATGCCGAGGTTCCACATGTGGTTCACGGCATTGCCGCCCGCGCCGCCTACGCCCACCACCATGATGATGGAGGAGCTGCCGCGTGCGGCGGACAGCTGGGTCATCACATCCTCTTCGTTCATATCGTCGGTTGCTCTGTATTCGTTGTTCATGGGTTAAATCTCTTCGTCGTCGGCTGCATTGAAGCCTTCGTTGATCTTTTCGAGCGTCTTCTTGAAGATATTTTTCCAGTTTCGCTCTTTCTTCGTCGGGTCCGGATAGGAGAACTCCTCTCCCTGGTCGGCCTTCTCTTGCTCCGGTGCCTGGGGTGCCGGCTCCTCGCGGGGTGCGGTCGGCTGGACCGGCCGGCCGGGTTGCGGGGGGAACGGCTGTGCGGGCCGTTCGGCGGGTGCGGGCTGCTCCGGACGCTGCGGCTCGGGGCGCGTCTGCGGATAGGGCGGACGCGGCGTGCTTGCTGCCGGGCGCGAGGGGGTGTAGGGCGGTATCGGCTGCGAGGCGGTCGGGTGCGGTGCCGGTTGTGCGGCGGGCGCTGCCGCGCTCTTCTCGGGTTGCCGCGAGGCGAGGCGGTTCTTGTTCTCGATGATGTTGCAGGGACCTGCCCACATGCCCCGGAGCAGCAGTCCGGCTGCCGTTGCGTATGCCGGGTCGGAGAGTCGTTCGCAGCTCTGTTCGTTGAAGCCCGTTTCGGCCGATGCCACGCGCACCTCCATGCCCGTGGCGCGGCGGAAGAGTTCGTCGAGGTCCTTCAGCTGGGCCGATCCGCCCGTCAGCACGATGCCGTAGGCCAGTTTGTCGGCGCAGCCCGAATCCTCGATCTCCTGCCGGACGAAATCCACGATGTCCATCGCCCGGGACTCGATGACCGTCGCCAGGTTGCGCAGCAGAATGGTTTTCGACTCGCGGATCGTGCGGCCGCTGACGCGGATCAGCTTGTCCTCCGGAGCCAGGTCGGCTACCGCCGATCCGTATTTGCACTTGAGGCTCTCGACATGCTTTTCGGGGATGCTCTGCGAGCGTATGTCGCGGTTGATGGCCTTGGCTCCCATCGGGATGGAGGCCGCATAGCGGACCATGCCCCGGTAGTACACTGTCACGTCGGTCACGCCGCCGCCCAGATCGACCACCGCTACGCCCTCCTCCTTCTCCTCGTCCGAGAGCACCGCCTCGGGGGTGGCCAGCACATTGGGGAAGATGCCTAGGGTGCGGATGCCGAGCCGGCGCAGCGCCATGTCGAGCCGCTGGAGCGGCGTCTTGTCGCAGAGGATGAAGTTGAAGGTCGAGGAGAGCCGGCGGCAGAAGGAGCCGACCGGATTGCGTACCTCCTCGTGGTCGTCGAGCAGGTAGAGCTGCGGAATGCGCTCCACGATGACCTCGTCGTCGGGTGCCTGCACGTTGCGCATGCGGTCGAACAGAGCGTCCACGTCGCTTTGGTTCACTCCGTTCTGGGGATCCAGCGTAAAGACGTGGTCGGTGTGGCAGGCGCAGCGGACGAACTCGCCCGAGATGCCCGCATAAGCCTCCGTGATGCGTATGCCGAAGTCGTTTTCGAGTTCGGTCACCGCTTCGCGGATGGCACTGCCCGCCTGTTCGATATTGACGATCCGGCCCGCATTGACCCCTTCGACCGGTTTGGAGACGATGGCTTCGACATCGAGGCTTCCCTCCTCGTCCCGGGTGGCGACGGCGACCACCACGTTCGACGAACCGAGGTCGATGACTACCGTATAGTTTTTCTTTTCCACAGCGCGTTATCTAACTTTTTTCGTTTCGCAATCAGCGTTCCGAGCAGACGATCTGCCCCCGGAACCTCAGGTCGATGGTTTTGTAACGGTCCCATCCCGCACGCGAGAGTCCTTCGCGGTAGAAACGGATCAGCTTGTCGAACTTCCGTTCCGCATCGTCGGGCGGGCCGAAGAGGATCGTGAAGTTTCCGCTGCGGGGCGTAAGCTCCAGTTCCAGGTCGCCGCTCGCCGTGCTGCGGGCCGTTATCTGGACGACCTCCGACCGTCGGAAATCGTCGCTTTCCATCCATTTTACAAAGGTAATGAGTTTCGAGAAATCTTCGTACCTTTTCTCCAAAATTTTTTGCTGCCGCCGCTCCGCCTCCTGCCGGGCCGATATTTTGTCGATTTCGGCCTGAATCGTCTGAGCCTCATACCTGTATTTGCGGCGCAGCTGCTCCTTGCGCTCGCGCAGCTCGCGCACCCTCCCGGCAAATGCCTCCGAGGATTCGAACCACCCTTTGCGCACCCTCATGCGCCGTACGGCGCGGATGTTTTCGTCGTTCTGCAGTTCGCGGCGGTAGAGCGGGTATTTTTCCCGTTCGAGCGCCTCGATGCGCTCGTCGATGCGGCGCAGCTGCTCGCGGCGGCACTCCTCCAGGGGCCCCGTGTAGGAGGGCGGGAAGGGCGGCCGGTAGGGACCCGTCACCACCGGTACATAAACCGACGAGGCGCGCGGGGCGGCGAATACGTATCCTTGGTCGGTCACGTAGCCGTTGTATCCGTCCAGCAGCAGCCGCATGCGGGGCGTGCGCTGCTCGATGCGGGCGTGCAGCACCCCGCCGTAGGAGACCGACACCCGCACGTCGGCCACGAAGCCGTTGGCGGCGATCGTGCGTTCGATCGAGTCGAGGTCGATGCTTTCGATCGGCTCGCCGACGGTCTTCACGCCGCTGCGGGCGATCCAGCGGCGCACGGCCGCCTCCGACACCAGCCGCAGCTGCGAGGTACTGTCGGCGATTTCGACCTCGATCCGCTCGACTTTCTGTTCGCGGCGGTGGTGGCGGACTTTGCCGGCAGCGTAGAGCAAATAGGCTGCCACACCGCTCCAGAGCAGTGCGAAAAAGAGGTATTTGCCGATTTTTTTCATTGTCGTCGTCGGATTTGCTGCGGGGCGGAGCCGTCGTCGCGGGCGTCAGGCTTTGCGGCGCAGGGTTTCGGCCAGCGCCTCGCAGCAGGCATCGATGTTGCCCGCCCCGAAGCTGACCACCACGTCGGTAGCCGTCGCGCCGATTCTTGCGGCCAGCTCCTCGCGGTCGCAGAGCTGCCAGGGCACCGTCAGCAGCCGGCCGATCATCTGCGAATCGACCCCCTCGATCGGCTCCTCGCGCGCGGGGTAGATCGGCAGCAGCAGCACCTCGTCGGCATGGGATAGCGCCTCGGCGAACTCCCGGTAGAAGTCGCGGGTGCGGGTGTAGAGGTGGGGCTGGAAGATCGCCGTGAGCCGCCGGCCCGGGAACATGCGCTTGATCGACGTGATCGCCGCCGTCAGCTCGCGCGGATGGTGGGCGTAGTCGTCGATATATACCTGCCGGGGGGTGTTGAGGTAGCATTCGAAGCGGCGCTTGACCCCCTCGAACGAGGCGAGCGCATCCCGCACGCGCGCCGCGTCGAACGGAATGCCGTCGCGCTCGGAGGCGCACCAGAGGGCCGCAGCGGCCGCTACGGCGTTTTCGATATTGACCCAGCCCGGGATGCCGAGCGTGCAGCCTTCGATCGTCGCGGAGGGGGTAACCAGATCGAAGCGGTAGCGTCCCCCGTCGCACAGCGCGATGTTGCGGGCGTAGAAGTCGCAGGGGGTGTCGTAGGCGTAGCGGTAGCATGCGATGCCGGGGTTGTCGATGCGCAGATCGACTCCCTGCTTGAGCACCAGCGCGCCGCCCGGCCGGATGCGGGCGATGAACTGCGAGAAGGCTTCGCGCAGCGCCTCGTGGGTGCCGTAGATGTCCAGATGGTCGGCATCGGCGGAGGTAATGACCGCCACGTCGGGCGAGAGTTGCAGGAACGAGCGGTCGAATTCGTCGGCTTCGACGGCCAGGCGGTCGCCTGCGCCGAGCACCAGGTTGCTGTCGAAGTTGCGCGACACGCCCCCCAGGAAGGCGCTGCCGCCCCCCGCCGCCTCGTGGTCGAGCCAGGCCGTGAGGGTCGTAGTGGTGGTTTTGCCGTGCGTCCCGGCGATCGCCAGCACGAACTTGCCCCGGCTCAGGTAGCCCAGCATCTGCGAGCGCTTGACCACCTCGAACCCTTCGCGCTCGAAGTGGCGCAGCTCGGCGTGGTCGGCCGGCACGGCGGGCGTATAGACCACGATCGTCGTCTGCGGGTCGTCGAACGGGGCGGGAATCGCCTCCGCCCGCTCTTCGTAGTGGATGTCGGCCCCTTCGGCTTCGAGCCGTTCGGTCAGCGGCGTGCGCACGCGGTCGTATCCCGCGACCCGTTTGCCTTCGTGCAGGAAATAGCGGGCCAGGGCGCTCATGCCGATGCCTCCGATCCCGAGGAAATATACGTTCGAAAACTCTTTCATGTCCGTTGTTCGCGTTTTTGCGCTCCTGCCCTTCGGGGCGGGAGCGGGGGTGGCGGCGCGGTCTGCCGCGCCGGGTTCCGTTCCGGCTGCAAAATTATATGTTCCGCAGCAAATATCCGCCATTCCGTGCAAAGAATCGCCCGCCCGGACTGCTGCTGTCTCCGGAGCTGCGGACGCTCTTGCGCCGCCCGCAGCCGGGGCGGTCAGCGGCTGCCGCGCTCGTTCCGTTTTGCGTCGTCGGCGAACTTGCGGCACCAGGGGGCGATGCCGCATTCGGCGCACTTCGGTGCGCGGGCCGTGCAGACGTAGCGTCCGTGCAGGATCAGCCAGTGGTGGGCCGTCGGCAGCAGGGGAGAGGGTATGTGCTTCTCGAGGGTCAGCTCGGTCTGCAGCGGTGTTTTCGAGCGGTAGGTCAGCCCGATGCGGTTCGAGACCCGGAAGACGTGGGTATCGACCGGCATGACCTCCTTCTGCCAGATCACGGCCCCCACCACGTTGGCCGTCTTGCGCCCCACGCCCGGCAGCCGCTGCAACTCCTTCAGGTCGCTCGGCACCTCGCCCCCGAACTCCGCGCAGAGCATGCGGGCCATCGCGGCCAGGTTCTTCGCCTTGTTGTTGGGGTAGGAGATGCTCCGGATGTAGGGGTAGATCTCTTCGGCGGTCGCCTCGGCCATCCGCTGCGGGGTGGGGAAGGCCTCGAAGAGCGCCGGAGTGGTCATATTGACCCGTTTGTCGGTGCACTGCGCCGAGAGGATCACGGCCACCAGCAGCTCGTAGGGCGATCCGTAGTTCAGCTCGCTCTCCGCGACGGGCATGTGCCGTTCGAACCAGTCGATCACGCCCGCATATCGTTCCTTGAGTGTCATATCTGTCGTCTGTTTTGATTCTCGGTTGTCTCTCTCCGGGCTGCCCCGCTTTCGGTGGGCGGCATCCGCCCGGGAGTGCGGCCCGTCTATCGCCCCCAGCCGCCCCGGTCGAGCGAGCGGTAGTTGATCGCCTCGGCCAGGTGGGCGGTACCGATGTCGGCGGCCCCCTCCAGGTCGGCGATCGTGCGGGCCACCTTGACGATCCGGTCGTAGGCCCGGGCCGAGAGGTCGAGCCGCGCCATCGCCTGTTCGAGCAGGCGGCGCGCCGCGTCGCCCAGCGGGCAGAACTCGCGCAGCATGCGGGCGTTCATCATGGCGTTGGTGTGCACCCCCTCCACCGTCCGGAAGCGCGCGGCCTGCACGGCCCGTGCCCGGACGACCCGTTCGCGGATCGCCGCGCTCGTCTCGGCCGGGCGGGCATCGGAGAGTTCGCCGATGGCCACCGGTGTCACTTCGACCTGGAGGTCGATGCGGTCGAGCAGCGGACCCGATATGCGGTTCAGGTAGCGGTGCACCGTTCCCGGCGGGCAGGAGCACTCCTTGGTCGGGTGGTTGTAGTAGCCGCAGGGACAGGGGTTCATGGCGGCGATGAGCGTGAAGTTGGCCGGGTACTCCACGCTGTATCGGGCGCGGGAGACCACGATCCGCTTCTCTTCGAGCGGCTGGCGCAGCACCTCCAGGGCGTTGCGCCCGAATTCGGGCAGTTCGTCGAGAAAGAGCACCCCGTTGTGGGCGAGCGATATTTCGCCCGGCTGGGGCGACTGTCCGCCGCCGATGAGCGCCACCTGAGAGGTCAGGTGGTGGGGCGAGCGGAAGGGGCGCTGCGCGAGCAGCCCCCGCACGGTGCCGAGCTTGCCTGCCACCGAGTGTATTTTGGTCGTTTCGAGCGCCTCCCGGCTGCCGAGCGGCGGCAGGATGGTGGGCATCCGGCGTGCGAGCATCGTCTTGCCCGAGCCGGGTGCGCCGATCATCAGCACGTTGTGGCCTCCGGCCGCTGCGATTTCGAGTGCCCTTTTGACAGCCGCCTGCCCCTTCACGTCGGCGAAGTCCTCGGCGTAGGGATTCTCTGCCGTCCGCGGCACCGCCTCCCCGGCAGCAGCGACGGGGGCGAAGCTCCCCGTTCCGTCGAGCAGCCCGATTACCTCGTCGAGCGAGCGGAGCGCATAGACCTCGATTCCCTCCACCACGGCCGCTTCGGCTCCGTTTCCGGCGGGAACCACCAGGCGGCGCAGCCCCTCCTCGCGGGCCTTGACCGCGATGGGCAGGATCCCCCGCACGGGGCGCAGCGAGCCGTCGAGCGAGAGCTCGCCCGCGAAGAGCGTGTCGGCGACGGCCGCCGGGTCGATCTCCTCCATCGCCGCGAGGATCCCGACGGCGATCGGCAGGTCGAAGCCCGAACCCTCCTTGCGCAGGTCGGCCGGAGCCAGATTGACCACGATCTTACGGCCCGACATTTTGCGGCCCGAGTTCTCGAAAGCCGCCCGGATGCGCTGCTCGCTCTCCTTGACGGCGTTGTCGGGCAGGCCGACCAGGTAGAGTCCCAGTCCGCTTCCCGTGAGATTGACCTCGACGGTAACCCGGATCGCGTCGATGCCGGCGATCGCTCCGGCGTAGGTTCGGACGAACATGGCGGTGGTTGCGGTTTATTCGGTTTGGGCCGCCTCAGAAGGGGGCCTCTTCGTTCAGATCAGCCGGCCGGGACTGGATCCCGGGGGTCAGGAACTCTTCGGGCACGCCGCCGAAGCCGCCCAGGCCGATGTTCGAGTCGCTCGCCACGTCCTCGTACTGGCCCGGAGTCGGGCGGCTGCCCGCTTCGGGCATCAGCGTCTCGTCCATGTCGGCGAAACGCGCCTGGTCCTTGAGGAAGCGCAGGTTCACGTCCGTGACCGCGCCGTTACGGTGCTTGGCGATGATGATCTCGGCCATGCCGGCCGTCGGCATTCCGTTCTCGTCCTGGTTGATGCCGTAGTATTCGGGGCGGTGGATGAAGGCCACGATGTCGGCATCCTGCTCGATCGCGCCCGACTCGCGCAGGTCGGAGAGCTGGGGCCGCTTCGAGCCGCCGCGCAGCTCGGTCGAACGGTTGAGCTGCGAGAGGGCGATGATCGGCACGTTCAGCTCCTTGGCGATAGCCTTGAGCGTGCGCGAGATGAACGACACCTCCTGTTCGCGGTTGCCCTTCGAGTCCTGGGTGCCGCCGGTCATGAGCTGGAGGTAGTCGATGATGATGATCTGGATGTCGTTGTGTATCTTGAGCCGCCGGGCCTTCGAGCGGAACTCGAAGACCGAGAGCGCCGGCGTGTCGTCGATGTAGAGCGGTGCCGCGCCGAGGGGCTTGGTGGCCGATTCGAGGTGCCGCCACTGTTCGGGCGAGAGCCGTCCGCTCTTGATCTCGTTGCCGGGCAGGCCCGTCTCGGCGACGATCAGACGCATCATCAGCTGTACGGAGGACATTTCGAGCGAGAAGAAGGCGACGGGCCGCTCGTGATCGACGGCCATGTTGCGGGCCATCGTCAGCACGAAGGCGGTCTTGCCCATCGAGGGGCGGGCCGCCACGATGATCAGGTCCGAGAGCTGCCAGCCGAGTGTCACGCGGTCGATGGCCATGAATCCCGAGGGCACGCCGTTGAAGGCCGAGGTGTTCTTCGAGGCCTCCTCGATCTGCATCAGTGCCTTCGAGAGCAGGTCCTTGGCCGACTGCACCGAGCGCTTGACGTGGCCTTCGGGCCCCTTGAAGATTTAGCTCTCGGCGGAGCCCATCAGCTGGGTCACCTCGGGGGATTAGGCGTATGAGGGGCGCGGGGTAGGGGGGGG
>CAMWGZ010000011.1 GCA_947173915.1 uncultured Alistipes sp. | reverse complement strand
GATTATTTATCTGACGGACGAGGGTTACAAGAAACTCAAAGAAGAACTCGACCACATGCGTTCGGTGGAACTTCCCCGCATATCAGCAGCCATCGCCGAAGCCCGCGACAAAGGCGATTTGTCCGAGAATGCCGAATACGATGCCGCCCGGGAAGCCCAGGGGCTGCTCGAAATGCGCATCGCCAAGCTCGAGGACACCATCGCCAACGCACGCATCATCGACGAATCGAAGATCGACAAAAGCAAGGTGCAGATTCTGAGTCGGGTAACGCTCCTCAACCACAAGACCAAAAAAGAAGTGGTATATACCATCGTCGCCGAACACGAGGCCAACCTGCGCGAAGGCAAGCTGGCCATCGGAACCCCCATCGCCAAAGCCCTGCTGGGCCACAAGAAGGGCGATCGTGTGGAGGTTACCGTCCCGGCCGGTACGATGGAGTTCGAGATCCTCGACATCAACATCTGATTCCGGTCGCGGGCACCGCGGAGGCACATACATATCATATTTTTCGGAGGTTGTCTTGCGACAACCTTTTTTTGATTATTTTTGCGCCGGAAATGAGACTCGGCAGACGATACCTACGCATCTTCGGCGCATGGATGACCTTCATCGTGCTGCTGGCCGCCTTCACGGGCAAAAGCCTCCACACCCACTCCGAGGAGTACTATCGCTCGTTCGCCCGCTCGACGCAGGAGAGTCCGCTCTCGGACCTGAACGACGACTGCCCGCTCTGCCACTTCCAGTTCTTCTCCTGCCTCCCCGCCTCGCCGGGGATGCTGACCTGCGAATTCCGGCTGCTGCTCACGATCGTACCCCGCTACGCCTACACGCCGGAGGTGCTCCGCTTCCACGCGCGCTCGTTCCGCGCCCCTCCCGCCGCCGCATAGAACCGTCTTCACGACCGGCTCCTTTTCCCGGTCGTATTCCGTGCATGCCGCCGACTCCCGGCAACCGACAGGCGCGGCCATTCCATTATTCACATACCTCATAAAACCCCACCACCAAGATGAAGAAGATCATCCTCGCGGCACTGCTGTGCCTGCTCCATACCACCCTGCTCCCGGCCGACGAAATTACCCCCGCACCGGATAGCGAAGCCCACCTCTACGGCCATGTGGTCGATGCCGAAACGGGCGAACACCTCCCCTACGCGACCATTACGGTGCCCGGCACCACGATAGGCACCACCACCGATGCCACCGGCCACTACTTCCTCAAGCACCTGCCCGTAGGAACGATTGCCCTCGAGGCCAAATCGCTCGGCTACGATCCCCAGCGCCTCGAAACCACCGTCAAGGCGGGACAGACGGCCGAACTCAACTTCGAAATACGCGAAAGCCGCATCACGCTGGACGACGTGGTCGTCTCGGCCAGCCGCAGCGAAACCACCCGCAAGACGGCACCGGCGCTGGTCAATGTCCTCGACCGCAAGCTCTTCGACAACACTAACTCGGCCTGCCTGGCCCAGGGACTCGGCTTCCAGCCGGGCGTTCGGGTCGAGGACGACTGCCAGAACTGCGGATTCATGCAGGTGCGGATCAACGGACTCGACGGCCACTACTCGCAGATCCTGATCGACTCCCATCCCGTCTTCTCGGCCCTGACGGGAGTATATGGACTCGAACAGATCCCGGCCGGCATGATCGACCGCGTCGAAGTCATGCGCGGCGGCGGCTCGGCCCTCTTCGGTGCCTCGGCCATCGGCGGCACGATCAACATCATCACCAAAGACCCCGACCGCAACAGCGCCGAGGCGAGCCATACGATTACCTCGATCGGATGCAGCGGCAGCTTCGACAACGTGACCTCGGCCAACGCCTCGAGCCTGACCGACAACCGCAAGACGGGACTCTACGTCTTCGGCCAGAGCCGCCACCGTTCGGGCTACGACCACGACGGCGACGGATTTACCGAGATCCCCCTGCTCGAATCACAGTCGCTGGGCCTGCGCTCGTTCTACCGCACCAGCGCCTACTCGCGCATCACGCTTCAGTACAACACGGTCATGGAGCACCGTCGGGGCGGCGACCGCCTCGACCTGCCGCCGCACGAGGCGATGATCGCCGAACAGGTCGATCACAACATCAACGCCGGCAGCCTGTCGTTCGACCTCTCGTCGGCCGACTTCTCCAACCGGGTCAATGCCTACGCCTCGTTCCAGCACACGGGCCGCAAGAGCTATTACGGCTCCTATCAGGACCCCGATGCCTACGGCCGCACGCAGGACCTCACGGTGGCGACCGGTGCCCACTACATCCACTCCTTCGAGCGGCTCTGGTTCCTGCCGGCCGACCTGACCGTCGGCGTGGAGTACAACTACAACTCGCTGGACGACCGATCGCTCGGCTACGACATGAATACCCGGCAGAAGGTCCACATCGCCAGCGCCTACCTCCAGAACGAATGGAGGAACGACCATTGGTCGCTGCTCATCGGCGGCCGTCTGGACAAGCACAACCTGGTCGATCACGTGATCTTCAGCCCGCGCGCCAACCTGCGCTACAACCCCGCAGAGGGGATGAGCCTGCGCCTGAGCTATTCGAGCGGCTTCCGCGCGCCGCAGGCCTTCGACGAGGACATGCACATCTCCATCGTCGGAGGCGAACGGGTCCGCATCCGCCTGGCCGACGACTTGCGCGAAGAGCGCTCCCACAGCGTCAGCCTCTCGGCCGACCTCTCCCGGCGCTTCGGCAAGGTCGAGACCAACCTGCTCGTCGAAGGATTCTACACCACGCTCGACCACGTATTCGCCCTGCGCACGCTCCCCGACCAAGGACCCGACGGCAGCACGATCAAGGAACGCTACAACGGCTCGGGTGCCCATGTGATGGGCATCAACGTCGAGGCCAAAGCGGGCTTTACCCGCTGGTTCGAACTCCAGGCGGGCATCACGCTCCAGCAGAGCCGCTACAAGAAGCCCGAGCAGTGGAGCGAGGACGAGGAGGTGCCTCCCACGCGCAAAATGTTCCGCACGCCCAACACCTACGGTTACCTGACGGCCGAGCTGACTCCCGTGCAGCGTCTTTCGGCGGCGATCACGGGCACCTACTCGGGCCGCATGCTCGTGCAGCACATGGCCGGCTCGGGAACTCCGGTCGATCGGGCGGTAATGACCCCGCGCTTCTTCGATCTCAACCTCAAGGTCGCTTACGACATTCCGATCCACAAGGCGGTGGTGCTCCAGTTGCACGCCGGTGTGCAGAACATCTTCAACGCCTACCAGAAAGACTTCGACCAGGGCGCCGACCGCGACTCGGGCTACATCTACGGTCCCTCGCTGCCGCGCAGCTGGTTCGTCGGCGCGAAGATCAGCTTCTGATCCGCCGGCCGCATGAATGCCGAAGGCCCCGATCTTCCGATCGGGGCCTTCGTACATTATGGCATGCACCGCATGCGACGCAGGATCACTGCCGCTTGCGCACGATGCGGGCCGTCGATTGGGTGCTCTGCAGGATGAAGACCGAAGGTCCCCGGGCATAACGCTCCAGCAGCGCATCGTTATAGCCGCGAATCGTGAGCAGCTCCATGTTATCGACCTTCATCACGTCGAACCGCTCGCGGCGCAACGCCCGGATCGCCTCGTCGATATGCCACGAATCGTCGGCGCAAAGGCTCAGATTGACCGCCGAATTGTGCACCAGATTGACCTTGATGCGGTGGCTTTCGAGCAGGGAGAAGATCGTGGCGAACCGCTCCTCGAGCACGAACGAGAAGTCCCGCGACCGCACCGTAAGCAGCATCTGGTCCTTCTTGAGGATCAGGATCGGCACCTCGACGGGAGCCGACACGCTGCGGATCACGGTGCCCGGCTTGCGCTTGTCGCCGAAGGGGCGCACGTAGAGCGGAATGTTCTTGTTCTGCAACGGCTTGATCGTCTTCGGGTGGATGATCTGCGCACCGCTGTAGGCCAGTTCGATGGTGTCGAGGTAGTTCAGCTCGGCGATCTGCACGGCATCGGGAAAGATCTTGGGATCGGCATTCAGCACGCCGTCCACATCTTTCCACACCGACATGGACTCGGCACCGAGAATGTTGGCTGCCACCGCCGCCGAATAGTCGGAACCCTCGCGCCCCAGCGTGGTGGTCGTGCCGTCGGGTGCGGAGCCGATGAATCCCTGCCCGACGAAGATCCGGGCCGAGGAGCGGGCCATCTCCTCGCGCAGCCGGGGGGCCGACGCGGCGATATCGACCGTCGCGTCCTTGTGACGCTGCTCGGTAAGCAGGCAGCGGCGCATGTCGAGCCAGCAGTTCTCCACCCCGCGTGCGGCGAGGTACTCCGAAATGATCGTCGTCGAGATCAGCTCGCCGAAGGCGACGATCGCATCGTACCATAGTTCGGCCTCTTCAGGCCGGTAGCGGGTTTCGGCGGCGATCGTCTCCAGCTCGCCGAAGAGGCGCTCGATCCGCTCCAGGCGGGTCGGCCGGCCGAACAGTTCGTCGATGATCGCGGCATGGTAGCCGCGCAGCGCGTCGATCTCCTCCTGCGCGGCGCGACGGTCCTCCCGCTGCAACCCCGCGAAGACCCGCTCCAGCGCGTTGGTGGTTTTGCCCATCGCCGAGACGATGATGAAAAGGTCCTGCTCGTCGCCGATGATCTTGAGCAGGTTGCGCACACCGTCCGCATTGCGGACCGAGGCTCCGCCGAATTTATAGACTTTCATGATGGCGAATCGGTTTGTCCGGGATCCGGCCGCGAAAACCGGCCGGGCGAACGAGATGCTCCGGAACCGCATTCCCTCCGCCCGCCGGCCTCAGGGCCGGCGAGGGGAGGGAATGGCGGCGCGGGGCACCCGTTATTTCTCCGAAACGGGTTTATAATCGGTGTTCGTGTTGTAGAAGAGGAACGAATAGATGTCGGCCGCCTCCTCGATGCGCTTCGACACCGGCTTACCCGCGCCGTGACCCGCCTTGGTGTCGATGCGGATCAGCACCGGCGCATCGCCGCCCTGGGCATGCTGCAGCTGCGCGGCGAACTTGAACGAGTGCGCCGGGACGACGCGGTCGTCGTGGTCGGCCGTGGTCACGAGCGTTGCGGGATACTTCACGCCCTCCTTGATGTTGTGGAGCGGCGAGTAGGCGTAGAGGTAGGGGAACATGGCCTCGTCCTCGCTCGAACCGTACTCCACGACCCAGCCCCAGCCGATCGTGAACTTGTGGTAGCGGAGCATGTCCATCACACCGACGGCAGGCAGGCAGACGGCATACAGGTCGGGGCGCTGCACCTCGCAGGCACCCACGAGCAGACCGCCGTTCGAGCCGCCGGCGATGGCGAGCTTCTTCGAGGAGGTGTATTTGTTGTCGATCAGGTACTCGGCCGCAGCGATGAAGTCATCGAACACGTTCTGCTTGTTTTCGAGCATGCCGCCCTTGTGCCACTGCTCGCCGTACTCCGAGCCGCCGCGCAGGTTGGCCACGCAATAGACACCGCCCTGCTCGACGAACATGATCGCCGCCGGATTGAAGCCGGGCGTGAGATTGACCTGGAAGCCGCCGTAGGCGTAGAGGTAGCAGGGGTTGCTGCCGTCGAGCTTCATGTCCTTGCGGTGCACGACGAACATCGGCACCTGCGTTCCGTCCTTGCTCGTGAAGAAGACCTGGTCGGTCGTGAAGCGCTCGGGATCGAACTTCGTCTCGGGACGGTAGAGCAGGCTCGACTCGCCCGTCTCCAGATCGTAGCGGTAGATCGTCGTCGGCGAGGTGTAGTTCGACAGCGAGTAGAAAGCCGTCGTCTCGCCCTTGGCACCCGAGAAAGTGCCCACCGAACCGATCGCGGGAAGCGCCACCTCACGGACGAGCTTGCCGCTGCGGTCATACTGGTAGGCCTTGCTCTGCGCATCCTCCAGGTAGGTGGCGATCAGGTAGTCGCCGGCACGGCCGATGCCGCCCAGCACGTTTTCGGGATTCTCGGGAATCAGCTCCTCGATCTTCGACGGATCGGTCAGATCGACCCGGATGAGGCGGTAGTTGGGGGCATCGAGGTTGGTAAGCACCGTCAGGCGGTTGTCGGCGCACTCGATGATATCGAAGTCGCTTTCGAAGCCCGGGAAGAGCACCTCGAACTTGCGGCCGGAGGTGCGGCGGTAGAGGATCTCGTTGCCCGAAGTTCCCTCCGAGGCGGTAATGAAGATCCAGTCGCCGTTCTTGTCGGTCCGCGCCTTGAAGTAGCGGAGCGCGTGGGCGGGATCCTCGTAGATCAGGCGGTCGCTCGCCTGCGGGGTGCCCAGCACGTGGCAATAGACCTTCTGGTACTGGTTCTGCGTGGAGTAAACGCCCTCTTCGGGGAGGTCGAAAGTACTATAATAAAAGCTCTTGCCGTCGGGTGCCCAGGTGGCCTCCGAGAGCTTGACCCACTTCACCACGTCGCCCGTCGGCTGCTTGTCGGCCGTGCGCAGCACGTGGATGTCGGCCCAGTCGGAACCCGAGGCCGACGCAGCGTAGGCGCAGTAGGTGCCGTCCTCCGAGAAGGTAATGTTGGCCAGCGCCACCGTGCCGTCCTCCGAGAGGGTGTTGGGATCGATGAACACCTCCGCCTCGCCGTCGGGCGATGCGGCGCGGTAGAGCACCGACTGGTTCTGCGTGCCGTCGTTGCGGAAGAAGTAGTAGTAGTCGCCGTGCTTGGCAGGCGTTCCCTGCTGGGGATAGGTCCACAGCTCGGTCAGGCGCGAACGGATCGCCTCACGGAAAGGTATCTGACCCAGATAGTCCTGAGTGACCGCATTTTCGGCAGCGACCCAGGCGGCCGTCGCCTCCGAGCGGTCGTCTTCGAGCCAGCGGTAGGGATCGGCCACTTCCGTGCCGAAATAGTTGTCCGTAACGTCGGTGCGTTCGGCTTCGGGATAAGGCAGGGGTTTGATTTTCATGGCAGGCTGACATGCGGTGCATGCGGCGACGCAAAGAAGCGCCAGTGCGGGTTTGACGAATTTTTGCATGAATGATTCGAGTTTGTTGTTATTCAGAATCACAAATGTAGGAAAAAGTTCGCACACTCCGGCTCCGGGAACGAAATTTTTATAACTTTGAAACCCGAAACGAAAAACGAACGAAGAGATGATCGAGCATGAATTGCAACCGTTGATCGAGGCGGCGTGGCAGGATCGCACGCTGCTCGCGGAGCCGCACACCGCCGAGGCCGTCCGCACCGTAATCGAGGAGGTGGACAAGGGCCGGCTGCGCGCGGCCGAACCCGTCGATGCCGCCCGCAGCCTCTGGCGGGTCAATGAGTGGGTCAAGAAGGCGATCCTGCTCTACTTCCCGATTCAGGAGATGAAGACTCTGCGCGCCGGCGAACTGGAGTGGTACGACAAGATGGAACTCAAGCACGGCTACGAGTCGCTCGGCGTGCGGGCCGTGCCGCATGCCGTCGCCCGCTACGGTGCCTACATCGCTCCCGGAGCGGTGCTGATGCCCTCCTACGTCAATATCGGAGCCTGGGTCGGTCCCGGCACGATGGTCGATACCTGGGCGACGGTCGGTTCGTGCGCCCAGATCGGTGCCCGGGTCCACCTGAGCGGCGGAGTCGGCATCGGCGGCGTGCTCGAACCGGTGCAGGCCGCGCCGGTCATCATCGAGGACGACTGCTTCATCGGTTCGCGGGCGATCGTGGTCGAAGGGGCCCACGTCTGCCGCGAGGCGGTGCTGGGGGCGGGTGTGGTCATAACCGGCTCGACCCACATCATCGACGTGACGGGCGACACGCCCCGGGAGTACAAGGGCTACGTTCCGGCCGGGGCCGTGGTCATCCCGGGCAGCTACCCCAAACGCTTCCCCGCCGGCGAATACAACGTGCCGTGCGCGCTGGTCATCGGCCGCCGCAAGGAATCGACCGACAAGAAGACCTCGCTCAACGACGCGCTGCGCGACTTCGGCGTATCGGCCTGACAACTCCCGACACAGATGATTCACCACCTGACACAAACCACCTCGACCAACGACGAGGCGCGCGATCGCCGCTACGCGCACGGCGACATCGTCTGGGCCGAGCGCCAGACGGCCGGACGCGGACAGCGGGGCCACGCCTGGAGCAGCGCCGAGGGGCTCAACCTGACCTTCTCGCTGGTCTGGGAACCCCGTTTCCTGAAGGTTCCGGAACAGTTTTTGCTCTCCCAGGCCGTGACCCTCGCCCTGACCGACCTGATGGCCGAGGAGGGCATCGACGCGCGGATCAAATGGACCAACGACATCTATGCGGGCGACCGCAAGGCAGTCGGCATGCTGATCGAGAACGACCTCGCGGGCGACCGCCTCGCCCGGACGATCGTGGGCATCGGCGTGAACGTCAATCAGACGGAGTTCGACCCGTCGCTGCCCAACCCCTGCTCGATGCGGCAGCTTACGGGCCGGGAGTACGACCGGCGGCAGCTCATCGAACGCCTGGCTGCCCTGCTCGACGGACGCTACCGCCAGCTGGAGCGCGGCGAACGGCAGGCCCTGCAACAGGAGTACCGGCAGCGCCTCTACCGCCTGGACGAGCACCACACCTACCGCTACCCCGACGGGCGGACCGTCCGGGCCGTCCTGCGGGACGTGCGCCCTACGGGCGAGCTGCTGCTCGAACTGCCCGACGGACGGACCGAAGGCTATCTGTTCCGGGAGATCGAGTTCGTGATCGCAGCCAGAGAGGGGAGCGCAGCGGAAACCTGCGAATAAGGTGTTAAAAAAATAACAGAATTTGATCGCGGAACGAAAAATAATCCTATATTTGCAAGAGGTTATTTTCCGAGAAAAAGAATTGTTCAACCAAATCAACAAAACAATATTATGAACGTACCTGCTAATTTGAAGTATTCGAACGACCACGAGTGGTGCCGCATCGAGGGCGACACGGCCTATATCGGCATTACCGACTTCGCACAGAGCCAGCTGGGCGATATCGTATTCGTCGATGTCCCCACCGTGGGCGAGACGCTCGCCGCAGGCGAGGTATTCGGCTCGATCGAGGCCGTGAAGACCGTGAGCGACGCTTTCATTCCCGTCGGCGGCGAAGTGATCGAGTTCAACGACGCGGTCGATGCCGACCCGGCGGTAGTGAACCGCGATCCCTACGGAGAGGGCTGGATCATCAAGGTCAAGCTCAGCGATCCCAAGGAGTACGACGCACTGCTTTCCGACGCTCAATACAAGGAACTGATCGGCTAATAACGAACTGACATGTCAAAAGTTACGGTTGTAGGCGCAGGCGCGGTAGGTGCGACGTGCGCCAATGTGATGGCTTGCCGCGAGGTGGCGAGCGAGGTGGTCCTGATCGACATCAAGGAGGGACTCTCCGAGGGCAAGATGCTGGACATGTACCAGTGCGCCACGCTGATGGATTTCGACACGAAGCTCGTCGGCGCGACCAACGACTACAAGAAGACCGCCAATTCGGACGTGGTGGTAATCACTTCGGGCATTCCCCGCAAGCCGGGCATGACGCGCGAGGAGCTGATCGGCACCAACGCCAACATCATGAAGAGCGTGATCGAGAACGTCGTGAAGTACTCGCCGCGTGCGATCATCCTGGTGGTGGCCAACCCGATGGATACGCTGACCTACCTGGCTCTGAAAGCCTCCGGGCTTCCCAAGAACCGTGTGATCGGCATGGGCGGCGCACTCGACTCGGCCCGCTTCAAGTGCTATCTGGCCAAAGCCACCGGTGCCAACATCAACAACGTGGACGGCATGGTCATCGGCGGCCACGGCGACACGACGATGATTCCGCTGCTGTCGAAGGCCACCGTGAACGGCGTGCCCGTCGCACAGTTCGCCTCGAAGAAGAAACTCCAGGAGGCTGCCGCCAACACGATGGTGGGCGGTGCGACGCTGACCAAACTCATCGGCACCTCGGCATGGTACGCCCCCGGCGCAGCCGCTTCGATGATGGTCGAGTCGATTCTGCACGACCAGAAGAAGATCGTCCCCTGCTGCTGCTACCTGGAGGGCGAGTACGGACAGAACGACATCTGCATCGGCGTTCCCGCCGTGATCGGCCGCAAGGGTATCGAGAAGATCGTCGAGATCGACCTGACCAAGGAGGAGGCCGCCCGCTTCGAGGAGTCGGCCGCTGCGGTCCGCAAGACCAATCAGGTGCTGCACGAGATCAAGGCGCTGTAAACCAGCCGCACAAATGAAAAAAAGGGAGTCCGAAACGGATTCCCTTTTTTTATTTTACGAAGATTCGCTTTTCTCATGTAGTTTTCTGTGTAGTCCTTTAACCTATTAGCATAAATAGTCAAGTTTTTCAGTGTTTTTAACGGAAAATTGCAAGCTGATATGAAAATCAAAGAAATCAAGGAGAATAAAAAACAATTTCTTCCGCTGTTGCTATTGGCAGATGAGCAGGAGGATATGATAGACAGGTATCTTAGCAGAGGGACGATGTATGTTTTGGACGATGATGGGGTTAAGTGCGAATGTGTCGTAACAGACGAGGGAAACGGTGTTCTTGAAATCAAAAATATTGCAACCGAACCAGAATATCAGGGGAAGGGGTATGGTAAAGCACTAATTGACTTTGTCGCTACGACCTATAAAGGGAAATATTCTATACTGCAAGTTGGCACAGGGGATAGTCCGCTGACAGTCCCTTTTTATGAGAAGTGTGGATTTATTCGTTCTCATAGCATTAAAAACTTCTTCACAGATAATTACGACCACCCGATATATGAAGCAGGCACTCAGCTGATAGACATGATTTATTTGCAAAAAAATATAAATTCCGAATTTATCGGGGAGATCGCAAAGCCTTAAAAGGCTGCACGCCACGCAATCACAGCTCTGTTTTCCTGCCGCTTCAAATGCCCTTGCCCTCCCGGAGGCAACGGCATTTTCACGACAACGCCGGCAGCAGGAGCAACCCTTACGGATTCCTTTCAAAGACCCCCTTGCGCCCCCAAAGATCCGTCCGCCCGAAGCGGAACCGCCGCAGGGGAGGCTTACCGCCGGCGGAAGTTGCGGGCGATCGAAAAGAGGGTCTCCGAAACGGGGATCTCGCCCCGCTGCTTCATCTGCCACAGGGTGCGCAGCAGGTAGCGCTCGATATCGCGGTGGAGCCGCTTGAAGAGCGGACAGTCCTGATAGTTCTCGTTATCGAGCAGCACGTCGCGGATCGACCGCTGGGTGTTGGTGTAGTTGCTCATCTCGTTCTTGAGCGCCACCCCCTGCTTGTTCGACGAGGCGATATTGGCCACAGACATCTGCCGGAGCTTCTCGCAGACGGTCTCCAGCACGACCATCACCACGTTGTCCAGCAGCGTGTGGCCGTGCATGTAGAGATAGGTCGTCTCGGGCGTGACCCCCATGCGGGCCAGCCGCTGCCCGAAGCCGTCCAGCTCGGCGGCAAGACGGGGATGCTTCTCCTCCAGGGTATGCTCCCTGCGGTGGACGTTGCGGGCGAGCCAGGCGATGGTGTTGGCTCCGTTGGCCTCCAGGTCGAGGTAGTTGATCCGCACCGACGACTTGAAGTCGGCCAGCGTGAAGACATGTTCGTCGGACTGCTTGGCCGAATAGACATACCAGAGGAAGAGCCGGTAGATCGTCCGCGCATATTCGGCCATGAACCGCTCGAAGTCGAAGATGCGGGTGTCGTTCTTGGTGGCCTTGACGCAGACGTTGTGCAGCGACGGCGCGTAGCAGAGGTAGTTCTCGGTGGCGTAGGTGTAGGTATGGAACATGTAGCGCGATTCGCGGATCAGCCGCGACTGGTCGGTGCGGCCGGCGAAGAGAAAGTCGAAGTCCGAATCGACGCACAGCAGCAGCTCCTCCGACGACTGGGGGATCATCGACAGCAGCACCTTCTTGCCCTTGGGCAGGTCCTTGCGCGTGGGGACCGATATTTCGAAACAGATGTAGGGGTTGGGAAAGCAGTCGAACACCCCGCGCCAGAAAGCCACGTCCTCATACCCCTCGACGAAGACCCGCACCACGCGCAGCGACGGATCGCCCGGCAGCGGCAGCGGCAGCGGCTCCTCGCGCCGTGAAAAGAGATTCATCGACCGCAGCCTCTCGGTAAATCGCTTCATGTCTTTCTCACGTCTTTTCACAAAGATAAGAATTTTATTACTTTTGCACAAACGTATCTCCGGCCCGGGCCGGATTTCCGACATAACGAACAATTTCTCCGAACTTTGGCATGTCAAACGACTGGAAATCAAGATTAGGTATGGTCTATTCGACCGACCCCGACTTCAAATTCGACACCGACACCCCGAGCGTCGCCGAGACGCTTCCGCCCGAACGTCAGGAGCTGCGCATCTGGCTCGACCGCAAGCACCGGGGCGGCAAGACCGCGACGCTCGTGCGCGGATTCGTCGGCAGCGACGCCGACCTGACCGCACTGGCCCGTCTGCTCAAGACCCGCTGCGGCGTGGGCGGCTCGGCCAAAGAGGGAGAGATCATCATTCAGGGCGACCACCGCGACCGCATCGTCGAGATCCTCGCAAAAAGCGGCTACAAATGCAAAAAGGCCGGCGGATGATCCCCCTGCGACGCATCATCGCAATTATCCTGCCGCTATGCATCCTCACGGGGATGCAGACCGCCCGCGCCCAATACTACTCCTGGGGGGCGGATGCCCCCTCGCTGCGCTGGCGGCGCATCTCCGCCGAACGGGTGCAGATCCTCTATCCCGACACGGCCGCCGCGCTGGCCCGCCGCACGCTCCGCTACGTCGAGGCGGTCGGCCCCGCGATCGGTCACGGCTTCACGCATCCGCCGCTGCGCATCCCCTTCGTGCTCCGCACCGAGAACTTCCGCTCGAACGGGCTGGTCATGTGGATGCCCAAGCGGATCGAGTTCCTGACCACACCCGCCACCGCGAGCTATTCGATGCCCTGGGTCAAGCAGCTCGTCGCCCACGAATACCGCCACGCCGTCCAGTACAACAACCTCAACCGGGGGCTGATCCGCATCCTCAGCGGCCTGCTAGGACAGCAGGGGGCGACGGTCGGGCTGCTCTTCATGCCGCTCTGGGCCATCGAGGGCGATGCCGTGATGTTCGAGACCGAGGCCTCCTCTTTCGGCCGGGGCCTCCAGCCGCGCTTCACGCTCGAATACCGCGCCCTGGGCGACGAGGTGCTGCGCCGCCGCAACTGCGACAAATGGTTCTGCGGATCCTACCGCGAATACGTGCCCGACCACTACCAGATGGGCTACCAGATGGTCCGCTACGCCTACGACCGCTACGGCGACGGCTTCTGGGACCGCACGGTGCGCTACGGCGTGCGCAACGCCTACCTGCTGACCTTCGCCACGAGCCTGGCCATGCGCAAATTCTACGGCACGGGCGAGGGGCGGCTCTTCCGCGAGTCGTTCGCCGCCCTGAACGCCTATTGGCAGGCACACCCCGCCCCCGAGGATTCGGGCATCACGCTCACGCCCCTGCCCGAGGACAACTACACCGAATACGCCCACCCGCTGCCGCTGGACGACACCACGCTCGTCGCCCTCAAGACCGACCTCGACCGCCCGGCGCGGCTGGTGGAGATCGACACCCGCACGGGCGAAGAGCGCCTGCGCGCCCGCGTCGGCTCGGTGTCGAGCCGTCCCGCGACGGACGGACGGCGCATCTGGTGGAGCGAATACCGCCGCTCGCTCCTCTTCCGCGAGCGGGTCGGCTCGCGCATCTGCCTCCTCGATCCGGACAGCCGGCGGCCGCGCACGATGAAGGGGCCGCGCAACGCACTCTACCCCACACCGCTGCCCGAAGGAGTGGCCTGGGCGGAATACACGCCCGACGGACGCTACGGCGTGGTCGTCGCCGACTCGCTCGGCAAAGCGGTGCGGCGGTATGCCGTCGCCCCCTTCGCCGAGATACACGGACTGGCCTGGGACGATGCCACCCGCGCAATTTACCTGCTGCTGACCGACGACGAGGGCATGCACCCGGCACGGCTCGACACCGCGACGGGCGAAGTGACCGCCCTCGCACCGGGGGCCTACATCACACTGAGCGACCTGCGCGCCGGCGGCGGCCGGCTCTACTTCGGCTCGATCGCCTCGGGGCGCGACGAGGCGCACGCCTTCGATCCGGCGACCGGCCGGCAGTCGCAGCTCTCCCGCTCGCGGTACGGCTCCTTCTCGCCCGCTCCCGGCAGCGGAGCGCTCTGGACCGTCACCTACGACCGCCGGGGCTACCGCATCACGCGCCAGCCCGACCCCGCAGGCGAGCCGATCGCTCCCGGCCCGGTGCCCGACGATGCGGTCAATCCCCCCTACCGCCGCTGGCAGACGATCAACCTCGACACGGTCCGTTACACGCCCTCCGACTCGGCGCGTCTGCGCGACCGCTACCCCGCACGACGCTACCGCAAGGGGACCCACCTGTTGCAGCTCCACAGCTGGGCACCCGTGTCGTTCGACCCCTTCGATGCCCTGGAGGAGTTCGATCCCCACCTGACGTGGGGTGCCACCCTGCTCTCGCAGAACCTGCTTTCGAGCGCCGAGGCCTTCGCCACCTGGGGCTGGAGCCGCCGGGAGGGACATCTGGTGCGGGGCCGGATCCGATACAGCGGACTGGGTGTCGTGCTCGCGGCCGATGCCTCCTACGGCGGCCGGCGCATGGTGTACTCCCTGGCCAGCCGGCACGACGACGGCACCATCGAACGGCAGCCGCTCCCCGCTGCGGCGAAGTACTGGTCGGCAGGCGCTTCGGCCACGCTTCCGCTCCTCTTCGACCGGGGATACCACGTGCGGCAGCTCTCGCTGTCGGCCGGCTGGAACTACTCGAACGGCATGGTGGCCGACCTGCAGCGGCTCCGCTACACCCCGGAGGGTGCCATCGCCAACCTGTCCGAGATCGGCTACCGGCCGGGGCTGCACAAACTCTCGTTCGGCATCTCCTTCTCGGATGCGGTGCAGGCCGCCCGGCGCGACGTGGCGCCCCCCTGGGGCTACCTGCTGCATGCGGGTTACCAGCTCAACCCCGCCAACCGCGACTTCAGCGATCTCCTGTCGCTCTACGCACGGCTCCACACCCCCGGATTCTTCCGACACAACTCGCTTTCGGCGGCCGTCGCCTTCCAGACCTCCGTCGGCGGCTACCGCCTGCCGTCGGGCGTGCGGCCCCTGGGATACAAATCGACCCGCCTGCTTCCGCGCGGCTACGACACATCCGACATCGAAAGCAACCGCTACGCCGCCGCCTCGATCGACTACCAGTTCCCGCTCTGCTATCCGGAGGGGGGCATCGGCGGCATCGTTTACTTCAAGCGCATCCGGCTGAACCTCGGAGCCGACTGCGCCTCCTTCCGCCCGGCGGCAGCCCCGCGCGGCGGCCGCACGGCACTGTTCTCCTACGGCGGCGACATCCTGCTGGAC
Organism: uncultured Alistipes sp.; assembly: GCA_947173915.1. GTDB lineage: Bacteria > Bacteroidota > Bacteroidia > Bacteroidales > Rikenellaceae > Alistipes. The sequence continues at coordinate 104 of CAMWGZ010000011.1, read as the reverse complement.
CTCAACTTCCTGCGCATGCCCGCCGCCTCGACCACGACCCTCAAGCTGTCGCTCTACAAACCCGACAGGAAAAAATGCCGGTTCGGAGTCGGAGTCGATATCCC
>CAMWGZ010000010.1 GCA_947173915.1 uncultured Alistipes sp. | reverse complement strand
GTGCGGTTCCGGTAAAAAATACCCGAAACCGTGCGTTTCGGGGAAATATCGCATCTGGTGCCGGGGCAGGATCAGTGGTTCTCCTGCTGCGGACCCCGTTTGGTGTAGAGGAACCGGCGGATCTTCTGCGTCGGGGTCTTGACGAACCCGTCCTCCTCTTCGACCACCTCCGAGATGCGGGAGAAGCGGTTCACGCGTGCGTTCACGAAGTCGATTACCTCCTTCTTCAGGTTCTCCTTCCAGTTTTCGAAGTCCTCTTTCCAGCCGTCGAATTTGGCTTCGAGCGCCTCGGTGTTGAAATGCACCAGCGCCACGAGACGGCCCTCCTGCTCCGTGACCACCGAGTCGGCCACGCAGACATGCGAGTTGAGTACGCTCTCGATGTCTTCGGGGTAGATGTTCTCGCCGCTCGGACCGACGATCATGTTTTTCAGGCGACCCTTGATGTAGAGCCAGCCGTCTTCCGAAAATTCGCCCAGGTCGCCCGTGCGGAACCAGCCGTCGTCGGTAAAGACCTCGCGCGTGGCCTCGGGATTCTTGTAGTAGCCCATCATGATGCTCGGGCTGTGGGCGACGATCTCTCCCTGACGCGTGTCGGGGTTGATGTTCTCGAGCCGCAGTTCGACTCCCGGAGCCGCCGGGCCGGTCGAGCCCAGGCGCACCTGCGACGGCGGCGCACCCGCAAGCAGGGGGGCCGTCTCCGTCAGGCCGTAGCCGATCGCGTAGGGGAAGCGGGCTTCGAGCAGGAACTTCTCGGCTCCGCCGTCGAGCTTCGCGCCGCCGATTCCCAGGAAGCGGATGCGGCCGCCGAAGACCTTCATCAGCTTCCGGCCGGCGATCCGGTGGAGGTAGCGGCGGATGAAGTCGATGCGGTAGAGCGTGCTCCAGAATTTGTTCGAAGTGAATTTGGCCAGCACCTGGTGGCGGTAGATCTTCTCGATCACGAGCGGTACGATCAGCATGACCGAGGGGCGGACGGCCGCCAGTACGGGCATCAGCACCGAGGCGGTCGGGGCGCGGTCGATGTAGATCACGCGGGCACCCATCGAGAAGGGGTAGATCATGCCTATGGAGCACTCGTAGGTGTGGGCCAGGGGCAGTACCGAGAGGAAGGTATCGTCGGGAGCGACCGGGAAGATCGTGCCGCTCATGAGGATCTGGGCGCACAGGTTGGCGTGGGAGAGCATGACCCCCTTGGGTTTCGAGGTGGTACCCGACGTATAGACGATCACGGCCGGATCCTCGGGGCGCGGCACGCCTGCGGAGCCTTTTTCGGGTGCCGGATTCGACGAAATCACGCCCAGGTTCTTGGTGCGGATCACGACGCGGAGCGGCTCGATGGATGCCTTCGAGAGTTTGGAGTAGAGACGGTCCGAGACGAGCAGCGCCTTGGCTTCCGAGTGGGCGAGAATCATCTCCAGCTCCTCGGTCGAGAAGTCGGGCAGGATCGGCACGGCGATCATGCCTGCCGAGGTTATGGCCAGGTAGGAGATGCTCCAGTTGGGCATGTTGCTGCTCAGCAGCGCCACCTTGTCGCCCGCGCGCAGTCCGGCTTCGGTCAGCAGACCCTGCACCTGCTCGATGCGGGCACCCGCCTCGGCATAGGTCAGCTCTTCGCCGCCGTACATCGAAAAGGCCACCTGCGACGCGAAATTCTTCACGCTGTGGCGGACCATTTCGTAAAGGGTATGAAAAGTCATTTTCTTCGATTTTTCAATGTAATATTCGGGGCAAATCTACGAATTTTTTCGGGAATTCTGGTATTGTTGACCCGAATTATCGCTATGATTCTTTCCAGTCAGTTCATCAAAAGCGCTGCTGCCGCAGCGGGATTCGACCTCTGCGGAATCGCCCCCTGCCGCCATCTGGACCGCAACGAAGCCTACTTCCGCGACTGGCTCGACAGGGGCTACCACTCCACCCTGAACTATCTTGCGCGCAACCTCGACAAACGCTTCGACCCGCGCCGGCTGGTCGAGGGGGCGCAGACGGTGGTCGTCTGCGCCGTCGGATACAAGAACCCGGCAGGCGAGGGCTATCCCGCGGAGTGCCCCGTCAAGATCGCCTCCTATGCCTGCAACCGGGATTACCACGACACGCTCCGCGCCATGCTCCGCACGCTCTATGAGGCGCTTCGCGAGCGCCATCCGCAGCTGACCGGGCGCATGCTGGTCGATACGGCTCCGCTGCTCGAAAAACAGTGGGCCGTCGAGGCCGGGCTGGGATGGATCGGGCGGCAGTCGCTGCTCGTGACCCCGCAGCTCGGCTCCTACGTCGTGCTGGGGGAGCTGGTGCTGACGCTTCCCGCCGACCGTTACGACGAGCCTTTCGAGGGGAGCCGCTGCGGCCGCTGCCGCAACTGCATCGACAGCTGCCCGGCGGGTGCCATCGTCGCCCCGCGCACGATCGACACCAACCGCTGCATCTCCCGCCGCACCATCGAGCGGGCGGGGACGGACGATGCCGGCCCGCTGGCGGGGTGGATCTTCGGCTGCGACCGCTGCCAGAGCTGCTGCCCCTACAACCGTGCCGCGCCGATGCACCGTGCCGCCGGCTTCTCTCCGCTGTTCGATCCTCGGGCGATCGCGCCCGAGGAGTGGCTCGCGATGGACGAGGAGGAGTTCGCCCGCCGCTTTTCCGGCACGCCCCTCACGCGCAGCGGCCTGGGCCGCATCCGCGAGAACGTGCGGCGCAACCTGCTCCGCGCGGAGGACGGGGAGGAGGCGTAGCCCCTTCCGCAGGACAATAATCGGGCGTGCGGCACCGTTTCCTATTACGACGATACCGGAAAAGAGCTGCCTATGATATAAACTTGCCTTCGATACGAAACGATCCGGCTGGCGTGGCCAGGGACTTGCGCCCGTGTGTTCCGTCGGCCGGATTCCGATTCTTGCGAATCAGTTGTCTAATTTATTATTATAAGGTATCATGAACAAGGCATTCTTATTTCTGGGCACCCTCGCGGCCGGAGCCGTTGCGGGTGGTGCGACGGCCTGGAGCCTTTCGAAACTCGACGACCTTCAGGTTGAAAACCACACGATCGAATCGGCTTTCGGCCGTGCCGAAACGGACAGCCGCTTTACCGCGTACACCCCCGAGCGTTATCCCGACCTGACCTATGCGGCGGAGCACGCCGTGCGGGCGGTGGTCAATATCGAGGTGGTGCAGGAGGTCGAGCTGCCGCAGCGGCGCTACGATCCGTTCCTGGAGTTCTTCGGTGTGCCGCAGCAGGGGCGCGGCGGCTCCTCGCGTCAGGAGCGGCGTGGCGGCGGCTCGGGAGTCATCATCTCGTCCGACGGCTATATCGTCACGAACAACCATGTCGTGGATCAGGCCACCCGCCTGCGGGTCAAGCTTAACGACGGGCGCAAGTTCGATGCGGAGGTGGTCGGCACGGATCCCGCGACGGACGTGGCGCTGCTGCGGATCGAGGCCGTGGATCTGCCGACGCTTCCCTTCGGAAGCTCGGACGAGCTGCGGCTGGGCGAGTGGGTGCTGGCCATCGGTTCGCCCTACGACCTGCAATCGACCATCACGGCGGGCATCGTGAGCGCCAAGGCGCGGCAGCTGGACGTGATTCCCGGCGAGTTCCGCATCGAGTCGTTCATCCAGACCGATGCGGCCGTCAATCCCGGCAATTCGGGCGGCGCGCTGGTCAATACGCGGGGCGAGCTGGTCGGCATCAACACCGTGATAAAGACCATGACGGGGAGCTACATCGGCTATTCGTTCGCTGTGCCGGAGACGATCGTCCGCAAGGTGGTGGTCGATCTGAAGGAGTACGGCGTGGTGCAGCGGGCGCTGCTCGGGCTGACCTACCGCCCCATCGACCAGGCTTTTCTGGACGAGGCGGGCGAGGAGCTGGGCATCGACCGCATCGGCGGAGTCTATGTCGCGGGCGTTCAGGAGGAGGGGGCCGCTTCGGAGGCCGGCATCCGCAAGGGCGACGTGATCACGGCGATCGACGGGGTGGCGATCGACGACTCGGCCGTGCTTCAGGAGCAGATCGGCAAACACCGTCCCAACGACAAGGTGAAATTAACGATAAAAAGATCGGGAAAAACGAAACAAATCGAGGTGACCCTGCGTAATAAGGTTGGTAAACCGGAACTGCTTACCGCAGACGAGGCCGATGCGGCGGAGTCGCTGGGCGGAAAGTTAGCCGATGCGGAGCCGTCGCTGTGCCGTCGGCTGGAGATCGACGGCGGAGTCCGGGTGCGGGGGATCGAACCCGGCGGCATCCTGGCCCGGGCGCGGGTAAGAGCGGGATTCGTCATTACCCACATCAACGACCGGCGCGTGCGTTCGCTGGGCGACCTGCGAAAGATGACGGACAAAATCCGTGCCATAGACGGGATATATCCCGACGGACGGGCTGCGAGCTATGTGCTGGTCGAGTAGTCCGGGTGCGGTCCGGATTGCCGGAAAATACTGAATAATACTTAGATTCGATTTATATGCGTCAGTTAAAAATTACCAAATCCATTACCAACCGCGAGAGCGCGTCTTTGGACAAGTACCTTCAGGAAATCGGCAAAGAGGAGCTTATCACGGTCGAAGAGGAGGTGGAACTCGCCCAGCGGATCCGGAAGGGCGACCAGGAGGCTCTTGAAAAATTGACCAAGGCCAACCTGCGCTTCGTCGTTTCCGTGGCCAAGCAGTACCAGAACCAGGGTCTGAGTCTTCCGGACCTGATCAACGAGGGTAACCTGGGACTGATCAAGGCGGCCGAGAAGTTCGACGAGACCCGGGGCTTCAAGTTCATCTCCTATGCGGTGTGGTGGATTCGTCAGTCGATTCTTCAGGCGCTGGCCGAGCAGTCGCGTATCGTGCGTCTGCCGCTCAATCAGGTCGGATCGCTCAACAAGATCAACAAGGCTTTCGCCCGCTTCGAGCAGCAGCACGAGCGCACCCCGTCGCCCGAGGAGCTGGCCGAGGAGCTGGAGCTGCCGAAGGAGAAGGTTACCGACACGCTCCGCGTTGCGGGCCGCCACGTCTCGGTCGATGCCCCCTTCGCCGACGGAGAGGACAACAGCCTGCTCGACGTGCTGGTCAATCCCGACTCGCCCAATGCCGACCGCGGGCTGATCAGCGAGTCGCTGGCCACCGAGGTGGACCGTGCGCTGGAGACGCTGACCGACCGCGAGCGCGACATCATCAAGTATTTCTTCGGCATCGGCTGCTCGGAGATGACGCTCGAAGAGATCGGCGAGAAGTTCGATCTGACGCGCGAGCGTGTGCGCCAGATCAAGGAGAAGGCGATCCGCCGTCTGCGCCACTCCTCGCGCAGCAAGCTGCTCAAGTCCTACCTGGGATAGGAGCCGCCGACATATTTTCAGGACAAAGGCCCGGATGCGTATCCGGGCCTTTTTTTTCGTGGGGCTGTCCCGACGGGCGGGACGGGGTGCGCGCCGCTTACAGCGGCTCCGGACCCCGGTGCAGGAAGTCGGCCGTCCGGTCGGTCATCCTCCCGTCCGGTCCGATGCGGTAGAAGCGCTGGTTGGTGCGGGGCGAGTCGAGTCCCCCGAGGTGCGCGACGTAGGGGCCCAGCTTGAGGTAGTCGAACTGCCGCCGATCGACCTCCCGAGGCAGCTCCTCCCGCCCCGAGTACCATCCTGTCTTTAGGGCACCGTGCGAGAGCTCCCGCACGCGGCCGCTGAGCCGCGCGACCTCCCGGGGATCGCCGTCCCCGCCCATGAAGCAGACACAGGTAATCGACGCTCCGTACTGGGCGAGCAGCTCTTCGAGCAGCGTTTCGTCGAGCGGCTCGCCGACCGCCTCGCGCAGGTGGGGGCTGTGGCATCCGGGGCAGCGGTTCGGGCATTCCGAGAGGTTCAGGGCGAGGGTTACCTCGCCGGGAATCTCGCGAAAGACCACGTCAAAGCTCGCCAGGCGCAGCATAGTGCCGTTTGGCGGCCTCCTGCTGCCGCGCTTGCGAGAAGTTGCTGATCCGTTTCATGTAGCCGATGATGCGCGTCAGGTAGTCGAGGTTCCCGCTGCCGCATTCGGGGCACTGCTTCAGGTTGCGTTTGTCGATGTGGCCGCAGTCGTTGCAGACCGTGTTGGGAATGTTGAACGTGAAGTAGTTGCATCCCTCCTGTGCGGCTACGCGCAGCAGCTGGCGGTACTGCTCGCGGCTCAGGTGCTCCGCGAGGTTCATGTGCAGGGCCGAACCGCCGGTCAGGTGCTCGATATACCGGCGGCCGTGCAGCCGGAACTTATCGACGACGTTGAGCCGCTCGTCCTCGACGACGTAGAAGTAGCTGTTGTAGCAGTCGCGGTTGCTCTTGTAGCCGTCGCGCTTGTCCCATTTGGCGTGCTTCACGCCGACGTTCTCGGCCGGGATCATCTCGCAGTTGAACATGACCTCCGCGGTGCGGTATTTCTTGTTGTACTTCTCGACCGTGCTCAGGATCTCCTGCGTGAAGCGCTCGTAGTCGGGGTTGTCGCTGATCTCGATGCCGAGGAACTCGGCCGCCTCCACCAGGCCGTTCACGCCGATGGTCAGGTACTGCCGCGCCAGGTTGATGTAGCCCGCGTCGAAGAGGGGCAGCATCCCTTTCGACTGCATGTATTTCAGGTTCTCGTTGTAGGCCAGCTGGACCTTGTGGACCAGGTCGATGACCTCTTCGAGGAAGAACTGGTAGGCGATCCCCTTGCGGGCGGCGTACTGGATGCAGCGGTTGAGGTTGATCGTCAGCACGCTCTTCGAGCCGGTAGAGACACCGCCCGCCCCCAGCGTGTAGCTGAATCCGTTGTCCGTGATCTCGTTGCGCAGGCGGCAGCAGCTGCTCAGCGAGTCGGCGTTGTCGCTCATATAGGTAAAGAACGAGTGCCCCTCGGCATACATTTCGGCCGTGAAGTCGCCGTACTCCCTGTCCTTGACATCGCCGTTCTCCGTGAGCAGCGCCATCGTCTCGACGGGGAAGGTCAGCACGGTGCGCGTGCGCTCGCGGTTGAACCACTTCATGAAGCGTTTCTGCAGCCAGCTGAGCGACTCCCAGTCGGGGCGGCTGCCGTCCGGAAAGACGAAGTTTTCGAAGAGGCTCTCGAAGTAGTAGCGGTCGTAGTAGGCCACGTTCCAGAATACGGCCTGGAAGTTGCGGGCACCGGTGGGCTGGTTGATCGAATAGACGATCTGCTCGAAGCAGTCGGTGATCATCTTGTCGATGGTGCGGCGCTTCGTCGAGAGATCGACCACCTCGTCCGCGCGCCGGTGGTAGTCGCGGCCGTATTCGAGACCGATGAAGTAGTTCATATACATCAGGAACTCCGGGGTGGCGCAGGCACCGCTGAGCATGCTCGAGACGATGAAGACCATGTTCACGAAGCCGCCGCAGAAGGATTTGAGGTTGGTCGGGGCCTTCGAGTTGCCGCCGATGGAGATCGTGCCGCCGATGAGCCAGGGGTACATCGTGATCGAGGCGCAGTAGTTGGCCAGCGAGGTTTCGTCGTTCTTGTAGATGAAGTGGTTGTTGAGCAGGTCGAGGTACTTGTCGGACAACTCCTTGCCGTACATCTCCTTGAGCCGGTCGGTCAGCATCCGGCGGTTGAGGCGGATGAAGTTCGACTTGGGCAGCTCGCCGATGAGCGTGGCCATGTTCTTGTTCTCGACGTTGGCGTTGGCATCGAACCGGCTGCCCGTCGCGGCGTTCGACGCGTCGCAGTACTCCATCAGGAATTGCAGCTTGTCGCGCACTTCGCGGTCCTCGGTGTGCCGCTGCCGGTAGAGCATGTAGGCCTTGGCCACCGTGTAGTAGCGCTCGGCCATCAGGGCCACCTCCACCTGGTTCTGGATCTCCTCGACCGATGCTCCGTCGGTCACGCAGACGCGGCTCAGGATGGTCGTGATTACCTCCTGCGTGGCGAAGCTCCCCACCGAAAGGAAGGCTTTGGATACCGCCCGCTGGATCTTTTCGAGGGAGAAAGGTTCGCGCTTTCCGTCCCGTTTTACGATGAATGTCTCCATAGTAGTCGTTTCTTCAATTTGATTCTCGTTCGTGTCGGCGCTTCGCAACGCCTGCGGGCGGAGGGGTGCCGAAGAAGATTTTCCGCTCCGTCCGGTGGTGCGACGGGATGGGGTTTCGAAAATCCGGCCGGCCGCTCTTCTCCCGAGAGCTGCGAAGTCGCTTGTCGATCGGGCAGGTCTTCTGACTCGCTCCGAATGTTGTGCGCCTTCCCGGCATCCGAAAGGGCCAGTGGCGGAGAATGCACAACCGGCAAGGAGCTTACAGCTACGGGGATAGTTCCTGATTCGCACAGGATTCCCTTTTAATCCCGACGGTCTGCGGACCGTGCGGAGAACCCGTATCGGAAACAAAGATAGGGGTTAATTCGGTGCCTCCGGCAAAAAGTAAGGCTGTTTTTATCGACAAAGTTATCAACAACGACCCGTTGCTGCTCCGGGAGCGGCTCCCGGGCGGCTTTTTCGGGCGGCGCGGCGGTCGTGCCGCGCAGTCCGGGTGCGTGCGGAAAAAAGTTTCGGGCCGCAACCGTCAGAAGGTCGCGGCCCGAAGCCGTTTTGCGGAATTTCGCCCGCTATTGGTGCGAAGCGGCCGCCGGTAGTTGCACCGAGTCGGCGGAGGGGTCCCAGTCGGGATGGATCAGCTCCTCCTCCAGGGCACCGAGCGTGCGGTAATAGTCGTTGATGCGGGCGACGGCCTCCTTCCGTCCGGCATAGACGGCCAGGTAGTAGAGCCGTTCGAGCGACTGCATCTTGTCGATGATCGTCTCGGTAACCATATCCCCCTTGATCCCTTCGAAGCGCAGGTAGTGGTCGATGTACTGCATCAGGTTGTCCGCATAGTCGAGCAGCAGGGCATCGCCCTTGTCCGTCTCGCCGGCGTAGTAGTAGCACTCGATGAAGGGCACCGTGTTCGACTCGGAGTAGCGGATCTGCCCCGCGGGCAGCTTCTCCAGCCCCATGTCGAGCAGCCGCACGGCCTGCGTCGTGTCGCCGCGCACCAGCAGCTCCTTGGCCGTGCGTGCGAAAGTCTGGCGGGCCTGGGCCGCGTTGAGGGTGGTATGGATGAAGTCATCGACATAGACGCGCGGGTCGGCCAGGTTGCCGTAGCGGAAGGTCTCGGTCAGCAGCGGCACCACCACGTCGGGGTCGATCCGCCCGATCTCCCGGGCGGAGGTCAGCGGGGTGTAGATCGGCACCAGACGGTAGGAGTAGCCGTCGAACTGGAGGTAGTCCAGCAGTCCGAGCGACCTGAGCATGAAGACCTGCGTGAAGTGGATCGGCCGCTTCCAGTCGAAGTGGGCCAGCATGTCGAGCAGCATCAGCCCGCTCTTGTCGATCGAGTCGTCGGGCAGTTCGAAGTAGATCGTATCGACCATCAGATGACGGTCTTTCTCCTTGACGATGCCGCTGGCGATGGCGTTCTCCTTATCGACCGGCAGCGAGAAGCGGCGGCCGGGCAGGTAGTCGGCCTTGCGTCCGCTGGCCATCGTGATCTTCGTGCGGGGATCCTCGCTGCGGATGAAGTCGATCGCTTCGCGCAGATCGATCGGACGGTCGATCTGATCGACGATGCGCAGCACGTCGTTGGTGTAGGCATACTTGCTGCGGGGCAGCGAGAAGGGAACGCCCGGCGCTTCGTTGGAGCGGACCTTCATTTGGTCGATATACCACTCGGCCCCCAGGTAGCTGGTGTTCATCACGCGCACGTCGGTGCGCACGCCATCGACCTCCTGGTTGAACCAGAGGGGGAAGGTGTCGTTGTCGCCGAAATTGACGACGATCGCATTCGGGAGCACCGACTGGAGGTAGTTCCAGCCGATGTCGCGGGCGATGGTGCGGTGCGAGCGGTCGTGGTCGTCCCAGTTCTCGGCGGCGAGGATGCCCGGGATGGCCAGGCAGAGAAGCGTCGCGGCGATGGGGGCCGCCGCTCCCCGGCGTTTGGTCAGCCGCACGATGAGGTCGCGCACGGCCAGCACCCCGATTCCGATCCAGATGCAGAAGGCGTAGAACGAGCCGGCGTAGATGTAGTCGCGCTCGCGCGGTTCGTTGGGCGAGGAGTTGAAGTAGAGCACCAGCACCACACCCATCATGAGGAAGAGCCACATGACCACCGAGAAGTTGCGCGGGTCGCGCTGGAGCTGGTAAAGCAGCCCCACGAGTCCCAGCAGGAAGGGCAGGAAGTAGTAGGTGTTGCGTCCCTTGTTGCCGGCGATCTCATCCGGCAGATCGGTCTGCGGACCCAGGTAGAGTTCGTCGATCCAGCGGATGCCCGAGAGCCAGTTGCCGTCGGTAATGATGGCGTCGTCGGGCTGTATGTCGCTCTGGCGCCCCACGAAATTCCAGAGGAAGTAGCGCCAGTACATGTGGCTGAGCTGGTAGGTAAAGAAGTAGTTCAGGTTTTCGAGGAAGGTCGGTTCGACGATGACGATCGGTTCGTACTGCGGATCGTCGTCCCAGACCACCGGCCGGCCGAAGTCGAGCACCTCGACGGTTTCGGGGCGGCCCAGTGCGTCGCGCACGATCTCTCCCTGCTCGTTGCGCCGGTAGTCGGTGCGGGTCCGGTAGGCGCTCCACGACTTGTAGCTCTCCGGGTCGGTGTGGGAGTTCCACATGCGGGGGAAGAGGTGCATGAACTGGGGCGGGAACTCCGCGCCGTTGATCAGGGTGGCGGTCTCGTACTTTCCGTCTTCTCCCAGGTAGCGGATGTCGCGGTATTTGTAGCCGACGGCCGGAGCCGTGAACTGGGGGCCGTAGAGCAGCGGCTTGTCGCCGTACTGGTCGCGGTTGAGCAGCGAGATGAGCGCGAACGGGTTGTCGGGGTTGTTGCTGTTCATCGGGGGATTGGCCGCCGCGCGGATCGTGACCGAGGCGTAGGAGGAGAAGCCGATGACGATCATCAGCGTCGAGAGCAGCATCAGGTTCAGCACCCGCCGCCCCTTGCGGTGGCTCAGATAGACTCCCGTGCCGAGCGCCGCGAGCAGCGCCAGCGTGAAGAGCGTGATGCCCAGATTGACCGGCAGCCCCAGTCCATTGACCAGCAGCAGATCGACCCATGCGCCCGCCTGGACGGTCCAGGGGAAGATGCAGCCGTAGATGAAGAGCAGGATGGCACCCGAGGCGAGGGTGTTCAGCGCGATGCCCCGCAGCGTGATGCGCTCCGTGGTGCGGAAGTAATAGATCAGTCCTAGGGCGGGAATGGTCAGCAGGTTGAGCAGGTGCACGCCGATCGACAGTCCCATCAGGTAGGCGATCAGCACGATCCAGCGTGCGGCATGCGGCTGGTCGGCCTGATCCTCCCATTTGAGCATGAGCCAGACCACCAGCGCCGTGAAGAGCGACGAGAGGGCGTAAACCTCGCCTTCGACGGCCGAGAACCAGAAGGTGTCGGTAAAGGTGTAGGCCAGCGCGCCGACCAGGCCCGTGCCCAGCACGGCGACGATCCCGGCGGTCGTGAACTCCTGCTGCTCGCGGCAGACGATGCGGCGCGCCAGGTGGGTGATCGTCCAGAAGAGGAACAGGATGCAGAAGGCGCTGGCCAGGCAGTTCATGGCATTGACCATGTGGGGCACGTAGTGCGTCGAGGGGGCGAGCATCGTGGCCAGACGGGCCAGCAGCATGAAGAGGGGTGCCCCGGGGGGATGGCCCACTTCGAGCTTGTAGGAGGTGGCGATGAATTCGGAGCAGTCCCACAGACTGGAGGATGGCTCCATCGTCAGCAGGTAGGTCAGCGCCGCGATGGCGAAGACCGCCCATCCGACGAGGTTGTTCCAACGTTTGAATCGGTTCATGGCGTGTGTTTCTGAATTTGTGCGGGGCGCGCTTCGCGGTCGCGTTCGGCCGCGTCGTCCGCTCGTGCGGACAAAGATACGAATAAGCCGAGCGAAAAAAGCAAGCTCGCTTGCATTTTTTCCGAGGCGAAGTATCTAAGGCGAAGCCAAAGATACGAAAAGTCGAGCCGGATGAACGAACGCAGAAACCGGCGTCAGCTTGATTATGCCGGGACCGGACACCCCGGGCCGGGGCGGCGGATTGCCGCGATCGGACGGACCGGAGCAAAAAGAGGCCGGCCGCAACTGCATGAGTCGCGGCCGGCCGGGATAACGAATCGACGAGAGTATTCGTTATTTCTTAGCGGTCAGCGTAACCGGGATGCGGCACGTTACCACCGAGAGGTTTTCGAATGTGACGGTAGCGATGACCGTGAAGCGGTAGTCCTTGGTCAGGGTTGCACCCTCGTTTACCCAGGTGATCACGCCGTTCTCTTCGCCTACTTCCAGCTTCGAATTTTCGCTGAGGTTGGCGATGAAGGCTTTGTATGCCGGAGTCTGCTCGAATGCGTATTCTACCGTCGGCTCGGCCACCTTGTACACGTCGGTCGCCTTCTCGGTCAGCGCCAGAGCCGTGCCGTTGTAGCTCAGGATCTCGTCCAGCTCCTTGTCGAGAACCGCTACCTGCTCGGCGGTCTCGGCCGTGTTCTGGCCGGCGGCGTTGCCGAACAGACTTACGCCCTTGGCCTCCTGTGCGATGAACGGATTGACGAATACGATGTCGTAGTTGAAGGGGCACTTCTCGCCATTGACCAGCTCCATCGTGCAGATCATGGTCTTCACGAGGTAGCTCTCCTCCATGGCTGCCGTCAGCGCGATCTTCGAGGTTGCGTCCATCGGCTTCGGTGCGGGATCGCTCACGCCGGTGTTGTCCTTCCAGTTGAAGTCGAGTGCGACAACGTTCGTAGCCGTCGGGTCGTTCTGGTAGTAGCTGAAGAGCTCCAGGCCGTTGCGCTTGGCGAAGTGCTCGCTGATTACCGACGACATCTCCCACTGCGACTGGTCGTTGAGCTGACCCTTGACGACGATGGCATCGTCGGTCGTCAGGCGGTTTGCGTCGAAGTCCTCATATACGTTGTTGATCGTCTCCGGAGTGAAGTGGTACAGGGTGTTGAAGGTGTACTTCGAGCACTCGTCCTTCACGTAGAACTTCTGCGTCAGCACGTAGTCGTTGTGCTCCTTGCGGTTGTCGGCCTTGATCGTCAGCGTTACGGTGTACTCGGCACCCTGCTTGTTCACGTCGCGGTAGGTGTGCTGCGTCTTGATCTCGTTGTTGATGGCGATCTTGATGCTGGAGGTGGTCTCCGCATTGTCGTTGAGATTGACCTGCAGACGGATACCGTTGTCGGTAATGTCGTGCTCCGTGTCGGTCGTCAGCTCCTGCTGGAAGATCGGCAGACCCTTGCCTGCAACCTCCACCTTCACGACGTAGGTGTTGCCCTCGCCGCCGTAGTTCGCCCAGAAGTCCTCCGAAGTCAGACCCTGCTGGCCGTAGAGCTGCTTGTTGATCTCGGTCCAGGGCATCTCGGCGACGCTGAGGTACTCTTCGTCGAGGTTGCGGTAGCCGTAACCCTTGTTGTTGAGAGCCTTGTCGATCTCGATGTTCAGTGCGGGCAGATCCTGTCCGGGATCGACCGTCGGATCGTTGCGCTCGATCGAGAGCTTGATGTAGGCCGAAGCCACCATGACCTCCTTGCCGGTGTTGCTCGTCATGAAGGCATCGACGCGGACGATCGGGGTGCGGCCGATTGCGGGCGTGATGGTCGTCTCGCCGAGGTTCTCTCTGTTGGCCTTGACCACGCCGTCGGTCATCTCGACGAACCACTGCTGGTTGGTCTTCTGGTTGTCGTCGGCCGTGTAGTTTTCAGGCAGGGAGAACTCGTAGCGCATGCCCGAGAATCCGAGCTTGTTCAGGTAGGCCACCTTAGTGTTCGAGTAGAGAGCCACCAGGGGTTTCAGGTCGATCTCCTTGTCGTACTTGAATGCGAAGTGTGCCTCCTTCGCGCCCACGTTGCCTACGAATTCCTTCACGAATGCGTCGGTCTCCTCGGCCTTGTTCTGGAGCTTCTTGCCGCGGGCGTAGAACTCCTTGGCAGCCTGTCCGGAGACGGTGGTCTTGGTGTTGGCCAGCACCACGTCGATCGCCGTCGATTTGGCGTGGATGTAGTCCGACGTTACGGGGTTCTGTCCGACCCATACCTGCAGGGCGGCGATGTCGGTCTTGTTGGCCGACATGTTCCGTGCGTTGATCGTGGCCGTCAGCTTGATGTCGCCGCCCTCGCCGTAGCTGAGCGACTCATCGAGGATGTTGAGCAGGTCGGTGCGGTCGCCGGCGAATGCGCGGGTCGAAACGGCGCGGTTGATGAACAGCGCCGCCGCATTCTCGACGTAGGCATTGGTCGGGTTCATGCGATAGACCATCCCGACCTCGTTCGACTTGTCCCAGTCGGTCTGGGGAATGAACTCCTTGTTGGATTTGAACTTGCTCTCCGAGAGGTAGGTGGCGATGTGGAAGAACTCGTCGGTGGTCGTCGGGTAGGCGATCTCCGAGCTCATCACGTCGGGCACGAACTCGATCGAGCCGAGCTGGGCACCCAGCAGGATCTCGACGTCGCCCTCGGCACCCTCTACGCCCGAGAGTTTGAGCGTGTTGCCGTTGAGCAGGGCGGTAATGCCGTTGTTGTCGGCCTTCCACTTGAGCTGGGTGTCCGCCTTGAACTGGCCGTTGTTGTAGATGTCGAAGTAACCGTCGGCACCGGGAACGTAATAGTCGAACGGTTCGCAGTCGCACGGTTCGCCCGGGGTGCCGGGAGTACCGGGAGCACCGGGAGTACCGGGAGCACCCTGGTCGCCTTTGTCGCCCTGATCGCCCTTGTCACCCTTGTCGCCTTTGGGGCCTTGTGCCAGGAACTCCGTCTTTTCGTCGTTCTTGTACCAGTAGCCGTCCTTGCCGATCGTCCATACTGCGGCATCGGCTCCGTTCTGGCCGTCCTTGCCGTCCTGGCCGTTGGTCAGGGTATAGGACTGTCCGTTGCTCAGCTTGATGATCACGCCGCCCTCCGTGCTCTGTACGTCGGTAATGACGGAGCCGGCTTCGATCAGCGCACGCAGCTCGCTCAGCGAGGCGTTCGTCTCGTCCAGGCGTTTGTTCAGACTGTCGATGTCGTCATCGTAGTTCGAACACCCGATCCATGTCAGCGGCGTTCCTGCCAGGAGAGAGAATGCCGCCAATTTAATAAGATGTTTTTTCATAGAAGTAAAAATTGTTTGAAATAGATTGTTTTTTGTTTCCGTTGAACCCCTCTTTCGTATTCGGAAATCTAATCCGTTGATTTTGTTGTTTTTTGCCTGCTTTTGATGACTTTTATAGTTTTAACCCCTTTGTCTGTCCTGTCGTCTTTCGGTTGCCGGTAGGTGAGATCTCTTCATAAGAAATCGCACAATGCGGGTATTGTGCTGAATAACTGTGTATTTCTGTGTTGCATGCGGCGCTTTTCCGCAACATTGATCCCGTTTGTCGGACGGATTTCCACCCGGCAGAGGTGCTTCGGGAGGGGCGGTGGCGGAGACCGGATCGGAGTGCCGGCGGGGAAGAGCGCCGGGCGAAACCCCATGAAAAGAGCGGGAACGGCATTTTTTTGAGAAAAGAAAA
>CAMWGZ010000009.1 GCA_947173915.1 uncultured Alistipes sp. | reverse complement strand
CGGATCATAAGGTAACCGACGGACGATACAACCACGACGAGCAGGATGCAGGCAACCGCAGCGGGCATCAGGCCGCCCGTCGTCGCAGCAGCATCGCCGAACAACGCGGTCAAAGCAAGGTATTCGCTCCGCACCCACCCGACGGCAAGCAGCGCCCCGGCGAGCGCCGCAAGATTCAGCCCCGCAGCCGACAGCTGATAGGGGCGCGCCACCCGGGCGGGGGTATAACCGAGCAGAAGCAGGTCTTCGAGCCTCTGTTCGTTCTTCTGCAACATCAGGAAGATGCTGAGCATCAGAATCAGCACCGCGAGCACGGTAATCAGCAGCCCGATTGCGGCGATCGCCCCGGCGACCAGGCGCAGCACCAACCCCGCACGTCCGGCGCGGGCACCGTCGCCCTCGACCTGATAGCCGTTCTCCGCCAGATAATCGTGCAGTGCCTCGTCGGAGGCATCCGCAACCTCCAGAATGACGCGCGACGGATCGCCGGCAGAGCGGTCAGCATAATGCCGGTTCGACCAACGGATGAAGGCCTCCGGCACCAGAATGGTGTTGAGCCGGTTGGAGAAACCGACCACCTGGCCCCGGAAACGACGCGACGCACCGCGTCCTGCAATCTCGATATCGAGCGGAATATCCCGCACGAGCTCCTCGCTCAGCTGCGGCAGCCCCTGCGCCGATGCGAATCCGAAATTATAGAGGTTCAGATAATTGCGCGGCAAAATAATCGGCACACGCCCCTCCTGCTCCTCAAAATGCCAGGCCTCGCTCGCCACGTCGAGAAAGCGGTCGGGCACACTTTCGAAAAAGAGGTAGGTGCTCATGCGCATGCCCCCCATCGACATGCCGCCCGACACACGGTAGCGGGCCGGCGTAAATTCGCCCGAGGCGACGACGAACGGCTGCTGCGCGAGGCGGTCCAGCTCCTCGCGCGTGAAGAAGGTCTTGCCCACGCCGACCTCGCGCACCTCCTTGCTCAGAATGAGGAAGTCGTTGGCCAGCAGCGAATCGGGAGCCTCGATCGCCGAACGCCCGTCGCAATAGAACTGTACGGCCCCGAGCAGGATGGCGAACCCCCCAAGGTTCGTAACTAAAAAACCGAGACGCTTCCACCCGCCGACATGCTGCCGGTCGAGCCGCCGAAAAGGAATCCCCGTCATAGCGTCAATATTTTATCGTAATCCATGGACAGCCGCTTGCCGACCGACGTAATGACGATCCCCACCCCGCGCTGCCGCCGCTCTTCGCGCAGCAGCTCGGCCATGACGGCGGCATTCCGCTCGTCGAGGTGGCTCATCGGCTCGTCCAGTATCAGAAAGTCGGCCGGCTGACAGAGCATCCGCACGAAAGCCACCCGCTGCCGCTGCCCGAAAGAGAGCCGCTCCAACGGTTCGTCGCGCTTGTCCGCGATCCCCAGTGCCGCGAACAGCTCCCCGATCCATGCCTCAGAGCGGAATCCCGTCAGGTCGTTCTTCAGCCGCACGTTGTCCAGCGCGCTCAGCTCGGGAAAAAGGCGCAGCCCCTGGAAGGTCATCGCCAGCATGCGGCGGCGCACCTCGCTCCACCGCTTCACACCGAAGGTGCGGATATCCTCCCCGTCGAAACGGATCGCCCCCGCATAATCGCGCCGGTATCCGTACAGAAAACCGCATAGCGAGGACTTGCCCGTTCCCGAGGCGGCCTCGATCAGACAGCAGTCGCCCCGCACGATCGCGACCTCGCCTCCCCACACCTGCGACCGCACGGGGGGATTGTCGGCAAAAACGGCGGGCACGACCCGCGACAACTCGATTGTTTCCATTCTCAGCTTATCCAAAAAACAGTACCGGCAGCGTCCCGCCGAAACGTCCCGTCCGACGACACACGGACACCGCATGCTCAAAAAACCGGGACGGGACGGTGTGCCCGCCGACCGTCCCGGATTCCGAATCATCGGCGCAGCCCGGCGGTTACTCCTCCGCAAGCGCCCGGCCGCACATCTCCTCGATCCGCGAATAGATCGTTGCGGCTGCGTTGCGCTCCTTGTCGGTCATCTCGACCACGACGATCCCCCGATCCCGCGTCTCGCCTCTTACTTCGATCTTCTCGAAGAGTTGCAGCAACTCCATCGCCACCGCATAATCCTCCGCCGAAACCGCATTGCGGCTCAAGCTCAACAACTGCCGGATCTCATCGAAATCGACCGCCATCGCACCGTAAGCCCCGCGGAACAGGGGGAGCGCAGCCGAAGCGTCGGTAAAGTCGGCGCATCCCTCGGCCAGCGAAGCGGCCATGCAGGGCACGGTCGTCGCATAGAAGCGTCCGTCACGCTCGCCGAAATAGAGCGCACTGCGCGCATCGAGTTTCAGACGATACATCCCGGCATGGTACTCTTCGGCCCGAGTCACCAACTCCAGAATGCTCTTCACGATCCCCGGATTCGCGGTTGTCGCGAGGAGAGTCACTTCGGGGTTGTCGGTTTCAGCGTCCAGCCCGTGAACGGCAAAGGCGACATCGCCGTCGATCGCCTCCAGAATCGTCTGCACCTGAGGAGCCATCGCCAGCATCATCGAGTACATCGGCACCTGCTGCAACATGGCGTAAACCCGGGCCCCGTTCATGTTCCAAGCCATCAGAGCCAGATTGCCGCCGGGCAGCGACTTGAGAAATCCGCCGTCGATCTTCCCCGCTCCCGAGGTAAATTCACGATACTGCGCCTCGGCCTCCTTGCTGTCGAAAAACAGCGACACCTTCGAGACGATCCGCCCCTTCTCGAAATTGATGGGGAGGACATACGACATCTCGGCAAGGAACTCCATTCCCGGAAGCGAGTTCATGCCCATCGCCATCTGAGCCATTCCCTGCGAGAAAATACGCCCGTAATCGGCCGCCAGCACGATATCGTTTCCCGACTCGAAGGCTTGCGCCAGCTCCGGACGATGCATCAGGCTCTCGGAGCGCTTCTGTGCGAACAAGCGGCGTGCGGCAGCCTCGATATCGCTCGTCGGATCGGAGGAAAAGAGCAACAGAAGAGCCTCATCGTCAAAAGCGACTACCTCCGGATAACCGTACGGAAGAATCCCCCGAGCCAAAGTAAGCCCCTTCTCCTCGACCGTCTGACCGGCGGCTCCGGCCCAGTCGAGCCACTCCCTCACGGCGGCCCGGTCCCTTACCTTGCCGAGCAGACCGCACATGAAACGTCCGGCCGCGACATCATCCAGCGTACAGAACACGAAAAGTTCGCTGTGCAGGTCCAGTCCGCTCTTTTCGGGATCGGCCGCCAGGGCGAGCAGCTCCCGGCGAGCGTCTTCCGGTATATCCTCGCCCAACGCCTCCTCGATCTGACGATAGAGCAGCGTCTCGGTGGGTTCGCCCGCATCGGACTTTTCGGCCAGTGTTGCGAGATTGACCGAAACGACCGTGAAAGCGTCGGCCGGAAGCAAGTTGCGGTAATCCCTCTTACCGCACGAAACGGACAGCAACGCGACGCACAAGGCGAAGCAGAGAACGATTTTCTTCATAAAATTCTTTTTTAACTTATTCGCAAATATACGCAGGAATCGACACACTTGCAAATTCCTAAGACACAATCCCGGCCGCTGGCCGCAATTTCGCGCAGCGCCATCCGGACAACCTCCGGAAAAGCGATTCGAAAAAAGACGGATGCGCCCCCGTTCCAAACCGCAGGAGCGCATCCGTCTTCAGGCGCGGGCCGTCCGGGAATTACTCGAACACGCCCGTATAGCTCTGCGGGGTAATGGCGCGCAGCTCCTCGCGCACCGACTCCTCGACATCGAGTTCGGCCACGAACGCGGCGATCGACTCGCGGGTAATGTGGGCGTTGGTCCGCGTGAGGGCCTTGAGCGCCTCGTAGGGCGAGGGATAGCCCGCGCGGCGCAGCACGGTCTGGATGCCCTCGGCCACGACGGCCCAGTTGTTCTCCAGGTCGCGGTCGATCGCCTCGCGGTTGAGCAGCAGCTTGCCCAGCCCCTTCTTGAGCGAGCGCAGCGCGATCAGCGCATGGGCCATCGGCACGCCGATGTTGCGCAGCACGGTCGAGTCGGTCAGGTCGCGTTGCAGGCGCGAGACGGGCAGCTTCGAGGCCAGGTGCTCGTACACGGCGCTGGCGATGCCCAGGTTGCCCTCGGCGTTCTCGAAGTCGATGGGATTGACCTTGTGGGGCATGGCGCTCGAACCGACCTCGCCCGCCTTGATGCGCTGCTTGAAGTACTCCATCGAAATGTAGGTCCACACGTCGCGGCAGAGGTCGATCAGGATCGTGTCGATGCGCTTCAGGTTGTCGAAGATGGCCGCCAGGTTGTCGTAATGCTCGATCTGGGTGGTGTACTGCGAACGCTCCAGCCCCAGCCGCTCGCCGACGAAGCGGTTGGCGAAAGCCACCCAGTCGATCGCGGGATAGGCGACGTGGTGTGCGTTGAAGTTGCCGGTCGCGCCGCCGAACTTGGCCGGCACGGGCAGCGCACGCAACTGCGCGAGCTGCTTGTCGAGCCGCTCCACGAATACGGCGATCTCCTTGCCCAGACGCGTGGGCGAGGCCGGCTGACCGTGCGTGCGCGCCAGCATCGGCACCCCGCGCCACTCCTCGGCCATCGCGCGCAGCGTCGCCACCAGCTCCTCGGCCTCGGGCAGATAGACCTCCGCGATCGCATCCTTGAGCGTGAGCGGGATCGACGTGTTGTTCACATCCTGCGACGTGAGCCCGAAGTGCACGAACTCCTTGAAGTCCGACAGGCCCAGCGCGTCCATCTTCTCCTTGAGCAGGTACTCGACGGCTTTCACGTCGTGGTTGGTCACGGACTCGATCTCCTTGACGCGCAGTGCATCCTGCTCGGTAAAGTCGCGATAGACGGAGCGCAGCGCCTCGAACGAGGCGGGATCCACCGCCCGCAGTTCGGGCAGCGGCAGCTCGCACAGGGCGATGAAATATTCCACCTCGACCCGCACGCGGTAGCGAATCAGTGCGTATTCCGAAAAATAATCGGCCAGTTTCTCCGTTTGATTGCGGTAGCGGCCATCGACGGGAGAAATGGCAGTGAGTTTGTCCAGCAACATAATATTTTCGATTGATTTGATTTCCGGTTCAAAAATAGCACTTTTAATCGAGAAATCGCACCTGCCCGCCGCTAATGGCCGATTTTTTTCTACCTTTGTCTCATTATAAACCAACGATTCCCGAACCGATGAATTTTCTGACGGCTCTTATCGACGGTCTGGCCGGCTTCGTCCGGCGCAATCCGCTTTTCTGTCTGCTGCTCCTGCTGCTGGCGCTCTTCGCACCCTCGGTGCTGGAGGGTATCGCCATGTTTGTCGTATATGCCCTACTCGGCATCATGCTGCTCTTCGCAGCGATCGTCTTCTCGTTCCGCTGGAAGCTCTACCGCATGCGGCGCGACATGGAGAAGCAGTTCGGCTCCGGCACGGCCGGCGGCGGACACACCCCCCGCAACCGCGAGGGCGAGGTAAAGATCCGCACCACCTCCGGCACCCCCGAAAAACGGGTCCGCCGCGACGTGGGCGACTACGTCGATTTCGAAGAGATGCCCGACTCCGGCAAGAACGAACAGTAATCCCGCCATGCTCAAGATACTCGAACAGATCGGCCGCTACACCCTGCTCATGGGCAAGGTCTTCTCGCGTCCGGAAAAGATGTCGATCTACCGCCGCCGCATCGTCCGCGAAATGGAGGCGCTCGGACTCGACTCGATCGGACTGACGGCCATCATCTCGGTCTTCATCGGCGCGGTCATCACGCTCCAGATGTCGATCAACCTCGAATCGCCCTTCATTCCGCAGTACCTGATCGGCTACGCCACGCGCGAGACGATGATCCTCGAATTCTCCTCGACGGTCGTGGCGCTGATCCTGGCCGGCAAGGTGGGATCGAGCATCGCCTCCGAGATCGGCACCATGCGCATCACCGAACAGATCGACGCGCTGGAGATCATGGGTGTCAATTCGGCCTCCTACCTGATCCTCCCGAAGATCGTGGCCACGGTCTTCTTCTTTCCGTTCCTGGCGATCCTGAGCATCCTGATCGGCATCGCCGGCGGCTACGCGATCTCCGTCCTGACGGGCATCATGATTCCGGACGACTACATCGAAGGACTCCTCTACGACTTCCGCCCCTACTCGATCGTCTATACGCTGATCAAGATGGCCTTCTTCGCCTTCATCATCACCTCGATCTCCGCCTTCTTCGGCTACTACGCCAAGGGCAACTCGCTCGAAGTGGGCACCGCCTCGACGCGGGCGGTGGTCGCCAGCTCGATCGTCATCATGATCTTCAACCTGATCCTCACGCAAATCCTGCTCATATGATAACCGCGGAACATATTTCGAAATCGTTCGAAGGCCACACCGTGCTCGACGACATATCGGCCGAATTCGAGACCGGCAAGACCAACCTGATCATCGGCAAGAGCGGTTCGGGCAAGACGGTGCTGCTGAAGAGTCTGGTGGGACTCCACCCGGTCGATTCGGGCACGATCCGCTACGACGACACCGATTTCACGGCCCTCGGGTTCAGGGAGCGCAAGGCGATCCGCCGCGACATCGGCATGATCTTCCAGGGCGGGGCGCTGCTCGACTCCTCGACCGTCGCGGAGAACGTCCAGCTGCCGCTCGACCTCTTTACCGAGCAGAGCGAGGAGGAGAAGCGCGCGCGGGTCGAGTTCTGCCTCCAGCGCGTACGGCTCCGCAACGCCGGCGGGCTCTACCCCGCCGAGCTGAGCGGCGGCATGATCAAGCGCGTGGCCATCGCCCGCGCCATCGTGCTCAACCCCAAATACCTCTTCTGCGACGAACCCAACTCGGGACTCGACCCGCAGACCTCGATCGTGATCGACAACCTGATCCACGAAATCACGCACGAATACGGCATCACGACCATCATCAACACCCACGACATGAACTCCGTGATGGAGATCGGCGAAAAGATCGTCTATATCCACGAGGGGCGCAAGTGGTGGGAGGGCACCAAGGACGACATACTCCAGGCGGACAACCCCGAGCTGAACGCCTTCGTCTTCGCCTCGGCGATGGCCAAGCGCGCCCGCGCCAACGTCTTCTCCGGAAGATGACCCGCCGCGCCGGAGGGCGGGCGGAGCGGCCCGCGCGGGAATGGCACTGCCGGAAATAAATCGGCAGAATATTTGCTTATCCCGCCAAAAGTGCGTAATTTTGTCTTTGACTAACAAAGTCGCAGAAAAGGGATCATATTCACTTAAAACAATAACGTCATGTCGAAAATCAAAATTGGTATCAACGGTTTCGGTCGTATCGGCCGTCTGGTATTCCGTGCCGCATGCAACAATGCCGACACCATCGAGGTAGTAGGAATCAACGACCTGATTCCGGTGGATTACATGGCTTACATGCTCAAGTACGACTCGGTACACGGCCAGTTCAACGGCACGATCGAGGTCCAGGAGGGCAAGCTCGTGGTAAACGGACATCCCATCCGCGTAACGGCCGAGAAGGATCCCGCCAACCTCAAGTGGAATGAAGTGGGTGCCGAGTACGTCGTCGAGTCGACCGGTCTGTTCCTCACGCGCGAGAAGTCGGAGGCCCACCTGAAGGCGGGTGCCAAATACGTGGTCATGTCGGCCCCCTCGAAGGACGACACCCCGATGTTCGTATGCGGTGTGAACGCCGACACCTACGCCGGCCAGGACATCGTCTCGAACGCATCGTGCACCACCAACTGCCTGGCTCCGCTGGCCAAGGTCATCAACGACAACTTCGGCATCGTCGAGGGTCTGATGACCACCGTACACGCGACCACCGCCACGCAGAAGACCGTCGATGGTCCCTCGCTGAAGGACTGGCGCGGCGGACGTGCCGCCGGCGGCAACATCATCCCCTCCTCGACGGGTGCGGCCAAGGCTGTGGGCAAAGTCATCCCCGCACTGGCAGGCAAGCTGACCGGCATGTCGTTCCGCGTGCCGACGCTCGACGTTTCGGTGGTCGATCTGACCGTCCGTCTGGAGAAGGCTGCCACCTATGAGGAGGTCAAGGCTGCCGTGAAGCGCGCTTCCGAGAACGAGCTGAAGGGTATCCTGGGCTACACCGAGGACGACGTGGTTTCGACCGACTTCACGAGCGATCCGCGCACCTCGATCTTCGATGCCAAGGCAGGTATCGCCCTCAACGACCGCTTCATGAAGCTCGTTTCGTGGTACGACAACGAGTGGGGCTACTCGAACAAGATCATCATGCTGATCGGCAAGATGGCCGCTTTCAACAACAAGAAATAGCAGCCTCCCGGAAAGGGAAAAAGGGGACTCGGAATCGAGTCCCCTTTTCTTTTCGTCCGCGCCCCGCTACAACATCAGGATGACGGCCAGCGAGACGAAGGAGATGACGGCCCACAGCACGACACCCAGCACGAGCGGCTTGAGGCCCACCTTGCGGATCACATCGACCGACAGTCCGCCGCCGATCAGGAAGAGCGTGGCCGACAGACCGCTGCGGGCGGCGACCGAGATGCCGTGCGTCAGCTGCTCCGGCAGCGTGCAGTAGGTGTTGAGCAGCATCGCCGCGATGAACCAGAGGATGAACCAGGGAATCTGCACCTTCTTGCCCTTCTGGCGGAAGATGAGCGCCGAGACCAGCGAGAGGGGAATGATCCAGAGCGCACGGGTCAGCTTGACGGTCGTAGCCACCTTGAGCGCCTCCTCGCCGTAGGCGGCACCCGCCCCCACGACCGAACTGGTGTCGTGGATGGCGATGGCGGCCCAGGTGCCGAACTGCACCTGCCCCATCTCCAGCCAGCGGCCGACGACGGGGAATACGAACAGCGCAACGGCATTGAGAATGAATATCGTCGCCAGCGACAGGGAGGTCTGGTTCTCGTCGGCATCGATCACGGGAGCCACCGCCGCGATGGCGCTGCCGCCGCAGATGGCCGTGCCCGAAGCGATCAGGTAGCCGCTCTTGCGGTCCACGCGCAGCAGCCGGGCCACCAGCACGCCCACCACCATGACCATGACCACCGACACGACCGTGAAGATCATGCCGTCGCGTCCGGCGGCCAGTGACTCGTGGAAGTTCATTCCGAAGCCGAGTCCCACCACGCACCACTGCAACAGCAGTTTCGAAGCCTTCTTGCTATGCGCCGGGAAGGGGTTGCCGAGCAGGAGTGCGAACAGGATGCCCGCAAAAAGCGCCACTGCCGGCGAAACGAACAGAGAGACCGCCAGCAAAACCACGAAAAACGCCTGCAATCCGAACGACTTGATGTTTTCTTTTTTCATAATTCAATAACTTTTCATAAAGCAACGGCGCAAAGATAGCCTCTATTTCCCGCCCACACAAGGGGAAAATAGTTATGAACGATAACGAAAAGTTATCCTGATTCCGACCTCCGCACCTGCCTCCCTGCGACGGCCGATGCCGGGCTGCACTTCCGATTGTGGCGGAAAATGCCTATTTTTGCGGAAACGATTAAGCAACCGACGATGAATCTTACCGGATACGAACGACGGCCGAGCTGCGCGGTGCGCATCGGCCGCATAACCATCGGCGACGGCCATCCGATCGCCGTGCAGTCGATGACCAACACCGACACCAAGGACACCGAGGCCTGCGTGGCGCAGATCGAGCGCATCAGCCGTGCGGGCGGCACGATCGTGCGGCTGACGGCCCAGGGGCGGCGCGAGGGCGAGAACCTGAGCAATATCGCACAATGCCTGCGCGAACGGGGATGCCCGGCGGCTCTGGTCGCCGATATCCATTTCGTCCCCGAGGTGGCGGCCATCGCCGCCCGGTACGTCGATAAGGTGCGCATCAATCCGGGCAACTACCGCACCTGCAACGGCGAGTTCGAGGCGCTGATCGAGCAGTGCCGCCGGCGCGGCGTGGCGATCCGCATCGGCGTGAACCACGGCTCGCTCGCCAAGCGGATCTTCGACGAGTGGGGCGACACGCCCGAAGGGATGGTCGCCTCGGCGATGGAGTTCCTCCGGGTCTGCCGCGAGCGCGACTTCGACCAGGTGGTGGTCTCGATGAAGTCGAGCAACACGCGGGTCATGGTGGCCGCCTACCGGCTGCTCGTCGAGGCAATGGAGCGCGAGGGGATGCGCTACCCGCTGCATCTGGGTGTCACGGAGGCGGGCAACGGACTGGAGGGGCGCATCAAGAGCGCCGTCGGCATCGGGGCGCTGCTGGCCGACGGCATCGGCGACACGATCCGTGTCTCGCTGACCGAGGCTCCCGAGAACGAAGTCCCCGTCGGCCGGCTGCTGGCCGACCACTTCGCCCGCCGCGAGGGAACGTTCGAGGTGGCCCATCCCGAACGCTACTCGCCCACGCAGTACCGCCGCCGCAGTCCGATCCAGACCCCGCTCGTCCACTCCGAGCTGCCCGCGACATGGCGCGTGATCGAGGCCACGTCCGGAAACCCGACGGCCGAACTGCGAGCCGCGATCCTGAGCCTCGACCGGGCCGACGAACCGGTGGCCGTCGCCCGCCGCTACGACGACGAGTCGATCGGGCAGGTGGCCGTCAAGGCCGCCGCCGACCTGGGTCCGCTCTTTCTGGACGGCCTCGCGGACGGCATCCGCATCGAAGCCCCCAGCCTGACCGAAGAGGAGACCGAGCAGATCGAGCTGATGATCCTCCAGGCCGCCCGCGTGCGCATGTCGCGCACCGAATACATAGCCTGCCCGAGCTGCGGGCGCACGCTCTACGACATCGAGGGGACGCTCGCCGCGATACGCGCCCGCACCGCCCACCTCAAAAACCTGCGCATCGGCGTGATGGGCTGCATCGTGAACGGCCCGGGCGAGATGGCCGATGCCGACTACGGCTACGTCGGGGCCGCCCCCGGACGCATTACCCTCTACAAGGGGCGCACCGTCGTCGAGAAGAACATACCCCAGGAGGAGGCGCTCGACCGGCTGGTGGCCCTCATCAAGGCCGGCGGCGACTGGAGCGAACCCGAAAACCCGCAGCGGCCATGACGATCCTCCCGGCCACATACCTCGGATCGGTCGCCTATTTCGCCCGGCTGCTCCGCGACGACTGCGTGATCGACCTGGGCGAACACTTCGTCAAACGCTCCGGACGCAACCGCGCCCGCATCCTCACGGCCAACGGGACGATGGACCTTACCGTCCAGGTGGCGCATGCCGACCGTCCCCGCACCCCGATGCGCGCGGTGCGGCTCGACTACTCGAAACGCTGGCAGCACCAGCACTGGATGTCGCTCGTCTCGGGATACCGGGGATCGCCCTATTTCGACCACTACCGCGACCGCCTCGAACCCTTCTACCGCCGCCGCTTCGACTTCCTGGCCGACTACGATCTGGAGCTGACCCGCCTCCTGCTCGAAGCCTTCGGCGGGGCGATGCCGCGCATCTCGGAGTCCTACGTCGAAGCCTCGGCCGGCGACCTCGACCTGCGCCCCAAAAACAGCGAGGACCCGGCGTTCGTCGCCGAGCCCTACGTGCAGGTCTTCTCCGACCGTCTGCCTTTCGCCCCTAATTTGTCCGCAGCAGACCTGCTGTTTGCAGAGGGTCCCGGCGCGGCGGCGCTATTAAGGCGCAGTCTCCGGTAAAGAGGGCCTCGTCGCGCAAGGCTCCGGCCGCAGCTTCGATCCGGACCCGGCCCCGCATGCGCACCGAATCGCACCGATAGATGCAGGGCGCGTACTCCTTCACGGGCAGCGTGTCGCCGTCAAGCGTCACGACGGGTTCCCCGGCGGAGGAGTAAACCGTGACGGTCTGCAAATCCGCACCGCGGCGGTCGCAGCGGCGGTCGGCGATGCGCAGCGTCGGCTCCGCCCCGTTCCAGAGCGCCCGGTAAAGATAGAAGGCATCCTTGCGCAGGCGACGATCCATCGTAACGAGTCCCGTCGCCTCGACCCCCTGCGGCTCCCGGGCCGATCCGTAATCGCACAGCGTGTTGATCCACACGCCCCACAGCAGCGTGTCCCGCAGCAGATGGCGGGTGTAGTCCTCATGAAAACGGCTCTGCCGCCCCTCGGTCTGCGCCAACGGCGCACCGGGCCGCCGCGCCGGAGCGAACTGCTGTGCGGGCGATCCCGCCCCGCCGTAGCAGACACCCGACCGGAGTTCGGGCCAGCCGGTATGCAGCCTTTCGAGCCAGACCGCCAGGTCTTCCGTATGTCCCCGCTCCCATCCGACCTCCTGTGCCCAGACCACCAGGTCGGTTATCCTGTTCAGCTCCCCGTCCTGATTGCTGCACGCAACCGTCGGCCGCGAGGGATCGCTGCGGCGGGCCAGCTCGCAGAGCGACCGCACGTAGGAGACCGGGTCCTCGCCACGCTGCCAAAGCCGGTCGAACAGCCCCCACATGACCACCGACGGGCGGTTGATGTTCTGGGCGATGATCTCGAGCAGCTGAAGCCGCCCGTTCTCCTCGATCCGGGGCGAGGGATAGTAGGCCAGATCGCTCAGGAACGGAGCGCGGATCAGCGGCAGGTCGATCCAGACCAGCACCCCCTCGCGGTCGCAGAGGTCGTAGAGGCGAGGCGCATGGGGTCCGGCCGGCGAGCGCAGGGCATTGGCCCCCAGTTCGCGCAGCAGGGCGAAATCCTCGTCGTAGTCGTCCTCGGTCAGGGCGCTCGCCCGCCCCGTCCGGTCGTAATAGAGGGTCACGCCGCGCACCTGCACGAGGGAGTCGTTGAGACGGAATCCCTCGTCGGCCGTAAAGCGCAGGTTGCGGAACCCTGTCTCGACACACACCTCGTCGCTCGAAGAGTCGCTCTCCGCCCGAACGCAAACCCGGTAAAGCGCAGGATCGTCCGTGCTCCAGAGCCGGGGCCGTCCGATGACGAAGGGCACCGCGACCGGCTTGCCGTCGATCTTCGCCCGGAGCGTCTTGGCGGCTACGAGGCTGTCGCCCGCATCGCGCACCTCGACCGTCAGCCGGCAGGCGCTCTCCCCGCGCGAGGTAAGGTAGATCTCCGCATCGGCTTCGACCCGCTCGGCCGAGACCGTCCGGGGACGGATCAGCACCCCGTCCGACCCCAGATGGAGGGGCGAAACGGCCGTCGGCCCGGTCACGATCAGCTCCACCGGACGGTGGATGCCTCCGTAGAGGTTGTGGACCGACGACAGGGGCAGCACCTCTTCGGTCGGGGCATTGCTGACGACCACGCGCAGCTGGTTCTCCTCGCCGAAGCGCACCCGGTCCGTGATCTCGAGCACGAAAGCGGTCGTGCCGCCCCGGTGCTCGCCGACATAGCGGCCGTTTACCAGCAGCACGGCCGTGCTCTCCACCCCGTAGAACTTCAGGAAGAGCCGCCGCCCGCTCCACTGCCGGGGCACATAGAGCCGCCGCTGGTAGTCGGCCGTCGTGCGCAGGTAGTCGCCCCCGCCGGCCAGCGCGTCGAGGTTCCAGGTATGGGGCAGCGTCACGCAGCGGGCGTTGTCGGTGCTGTTTTCGTAACGGAAAGAGAAGGTCCAGGAGTCGTCGAGCGGATACACCTCGCGGGCCTCCGCCCCGCAGACCAGGGCAAGGCAAAACAAAAGAATCAGAATCGGTTTTCTCATCGCAATCGGAACTTTCGGGTTCTTAATGACGACGCAAAGATAAGAAACCCGAAGCACATGCCAGCGGCCGCTGTGGAATAATTCCACACCGGGCTTTTGCGTTCCACAAATACCGCCTATCTTTGCTGCGCCATTCCGGAATATTACCTCCTTGATAAATATCGGATTACAATAACCGGACCGAAACGGCAGAAATTTTGGAACTTTCCCGTTCAAACCCGATTTGAAAGATGAAGAAGAAATTGGATCGAATGACTCAGAATCTGAAGGAGCTCAAATGGAGCCGGCCCCGCAAGCGTCCGCGCGCGCAGCGCCGCAAGTTTTCGCGCCGGCAGTGGGCCTTGACACTTTTCCTCCTGGCGGCAGCGGGGATCGTGCTGGCCGTCTGGCTGCGCCCCCGTCCGGTTGCGGTGCAGCTTCCGGTGGTGGAGGTCGAGCCGGTCGCGACGGAGGACGTAAACATCTACGGCGACTACGTGGGACGCATCCGCGCCCAGCAGTTCGTCGAGATCCGGGCGCGCGTCGAAGGCTATCTCGAAAAGATGCTCTTCGCCGAAGGAACCTACATCGAAAAGGGGCAGACGCTCTTCGTGATCGACCCCAAAATCTACCGTGCGCGCGTCGATCGGGCCAAGGCCCAGCTGAACAAGGCCCGGGCACACGCCCTCAAGGCCGAACGCGACCTGAACCGCATCCGCCCGCTCTACGAGCAGAACGCCGCCAGCCAGCTCGACCTCGACAACGCCATAGCCTCCTACGAAAGCGCCGCCGCCGACGTGGTAGTCGGCGAGGCCGACCTCACGCAGGCCGAGACGACGCTCGGCTACACCACCGTCCGCTCCCCCATCTCGGGTTACATCTCCGAACGCCACGCCGACATCGGCACACTGGTCGGCCCGGGCGGCAAATCGCTGCTGGCGACCGTCGTCAAGAGCGACACGGTGCGCGTCGATTTCAGCATGACGGCGCTCGACTACCTGCGCTCGAAGGCCCGCAACGTCAATCTGGGACACAAGGACTCCACCCGCAAGTGGGATCCCTACATTACCGTCACGCTGGCCGACGGAGCGCAGTATCCCTACCGGGGACTGGTCGATTTCGCCGATCCGCAGGTCGATCCCCGCACGGGCACCTTCTCCGTGCGCGCCGAGATGCCCAACCCCGAGCACATCCTGCTGCCGGGCCAGTTCACGCAGGTAAGGCTGCTGCTCGACGTGCGCGAACGGGCCGTAGTGGCCCCTAAGAAGGCGATCATGATCGAGAAGGGCGGTGCCTATATCTTCGTCGTGCGCCGCGACAGCGTGGTCGAGAAGCGGCTGGTCGAGACGGGTCCCGAAATCGGCAACAAGTTCGTCATCGAGCGCGGCCTGGCCCCCGCCGAGCGGATCGTGGTCGAGGGGTATCACAAGCTCGCACACGGCATGAAAGTCGAACCTGTGGCCTCTTTCGAAGAGGCGGCGCAAAAAGAGAGATAGCCCCATGAAAAGCGACTTTTTCATCGACCGGCCCGTCTTCTCGACGGTGCTTTCGATCGTCATCGTCATCGTCGGAGCCATCGGTCTGGCGCTGCTGCCCGTCGATCAGTATCCGCAGATCGTCCCGCCCGTGGTCCGCATCTCGGCCTCCTACCCGGGTGCCGACGCGCAGACCGTAACCCAGGCGGTCGCCACCCCGGTCGAACAGGAGCTCAACGGCACCCCGGGCATGATCTACATGGAGTCCTCCAGCTCCAACTCGGGCGGCTTCTCCGCCGTGGTGACCTTCGACATCGCCACCGACCCCGACCTGGCGGCCGTCGATATCCAGAACCGCCTCAAGAAGGCCGAATCGCGCCTGCCGGCCGAAGTGGTGCAGAACGGAATCTCGGTCGAGAAGCAGGCCGCCAGCAAGCTGATGACCATCACGCTGCTCTCGTCCGACCCGAAGTTCGACGAGATCTACCTTTCGAACTACGCCACCCTCAACGTGCTCGACATGCTGCGCCGCATCCCCGGCGTGGGCAGCATCTCGAACGTGGGCAGTCGCTACTACGCGATGCAGGTGTGGGTCAGCCCCGACAAGCTGGCCGACCTGGGCCTGACGGTCAAGGACCTCCAGGCCGCGCTGAAGGATCAGAACCGCGAGTCGGCGGCCGGCGTGCTGGGACAGGCCCCGATGACGGGAATCGACGTGACGATCCCCATCACGGCGCAGGGCCGTCTCTCGTCGGTGGGCGAGTTCGAGCAGATCGTCGTGCGGGCCAACCC
>CAMWGZ010000008.1 GCA_947173915.1 uncultured Alistipes sp. | reverse complement strand
TGGACGAGGTTGTCGTTGCGGCGCAATACACGAAATACCGTGCGGGGCGCTACGAGTGCAACCTGTTGGGTAGCCCGCTCGTCCGCAACCGTACGGTCAGCCAGCTTTTGGATTTGCTTCCGGGCGTTAATCTTGTTCATGGCGAGTTGAAGATCAAGGGCAAGCCTGTGGCCGTGATCTATATCGACGACCGTGAGGTCACGAATCGCGCGGAACTGTCGGCGCTGAGTGCCGACCGGATCAGGAGTGTGGAGGTCGAGAACACGGCCGGTTCGGACTATGCGGCGACGACGACCGGCGGCGTGATCCGCATTCGGCTCAAAGAACTCTTCGCCGGCAGTTTTTACGGGAGCGTCTCTCCGACGGTTACCATTACCGAAAACGGGTTCTCGACGCAGCTGTCCGTTCCTTTCGCCGCACAATACAAGAATCTGGGCATATACAATTATGTTCAGGGAGCATACGGAGAGGGCAAGACGCTCGACCGCACCCGCTCCGAGTTCCGCAACACGGGTCAGCTGCTCGCCTCCGAGGATAGCGGCCGGAGCCGGAGCCGGAATATCCACGAACTGCTGAGCCTGGTCTATGATATCGACGACCGCCATACGCTCGGCGTGGGCGGTCAGCTCTTTTTCGGGCGGAGCGATCCGTCGAACCGGGTGCATACCACGACATCTGCCTTGAATCCGGATGCTGCGTCGGCGCTTCCGGAGCAATATACGCTCTACCGCTACGGCGGGGAGGTGTTCAACCGCCAGTACCAGGCCTCGCTGAACTACGTGTTCCGCTTCGACTCGCTGGCCTCGAAACTGACCTTCAAGGCCAGCTACCTGCATCGGAACGTGGACAGGAACTACGACTACGACACGCGGGATTACCGCACGCCGGAGGATGCGGAGCCTTTCGCCTCGGAGCTGCGGCGCGAGCGCTACGAATATCTGGGGCATTCGGTGCTGGGCCGGCTCGACCTGACCAAAAACTTCTCGGACGAGCGGACGCTCCGTGCGGGTCTTCGTTATGATCTTTGGTATGCGGACAACGACAACCGCGTGCACAACCGCCTCGACGGGCAGTGGGTCCCCGACCCGCAGACGAGCATGCAGTTCCTCGACCGCACGCAGAGCGGTGCGGCCTACGCCATCTGGGACGATGGCTACGGCAGATTCGCATACAGCGTCGGCCTGCGCTTTCAGTGGGACCGCATCTCCTACCGCAATGCCGGGGATACGGGCTACGATCATCGCGACTACTGGCGGCTGTTCCCCGAGTTGAGTCTGAGCTATACGTTCAATGAGGAGAAGGGCACCAACATCAATCTGGATCTTTCGCGGTACAGCGACCGGCTTCCCGGCAACGACGACCTGAGTCCCCGGCGGGTGTGGCAGTCGCAGTACAGCTATTACGTCGGCAACGAGCGTCTCGAACCGGGCTGGGGCTACGACATCGATCTGAGCTATACGCTGCGCAATAAACTGACGCTTAACTACGGTTTTACGTGGTCTCGCGGAAGTGCGCGGATGACCTTTTTCGATCCCGACGATCCGAACGTCGTTTACACCATGCCGGTCAATGGCGAGCACGGCACGGCCCACAATCTGTGGGTCGGCTACAACACCCCCGTTACCGAATGGCTCCGGCTGAATGCCTTCGTGCACGGATACTGGTACCGCTCGAAGGTGGACGGCGACTGGGAGGCATCGTACAGCGCCGGAGGCGGGGATGCAGGCCTGGGGCTGCACTTCCAGCTGCTGCCGACGATGGAGCTGCGTGTGGCGGCAAACGGAGAACTGCCGCAGAAGCGTTTGGAAACCTGGCAGAACGGCTCTTTCGGACTGGGTGCGGGAATCTCGAAGTCATTCTGCAAGAACAAACTGTACGTTTCTCTTGACGTGAACAATATCGTTATGACCAAACTCCGGCAGACGACCACGCGCTGGGACGGCTCCTATCATTCTGTTTTCCGGCAGCTGAAAGGAGGCCGCAACCTCTCCTGCATGTTTTCGCTCAGCTACAATTTCAGCCGCAACGTGCGCCGGGGTGTCATGACGGTGGACACGCTCCACCAGACCGAGGAGGTAAACAGATAACCGAATGGAAAAGGCATTCTTGAAAATTTCGAACGACATAAACAGAATTCGCCGGGCGGACGAGGCGGATGTGGAGGCCGTCGCACGGATTTACTCCCGGATTCACGACGAAGAGGAGGCCGGCCGGTGCTCGGTCGGCTGGCGGCGGGGCATCTATCCCACCGTCCGGACGGCCCGCGAGGCGCTGGAGCGGGGCGATCTGTTCGTCTGGGACGACGCGGGGGAGATCCTCGCTTCGGCAGTCATCAACCGGAGCCAACTGCCGGCCTATGCCGGCGGACGCTGGGCGGCGGAGCTTCCCGACGGGCAGGTCATGGTGCTCCACACGCTGGTGGTCGATCCCGCACGGTCGGGAGGCGGAATCGGGCGCGCGTTCGTGGCCTTCTACGAGCAGTATGCCCGCGAGCGGGGGTGCGCCGCCTGCAGGCTGGATACGCAGGTCCGGAACCGCAGCGCCATGCGGCTCTATCCCCGGCTGGGGTACCGCGAGGCCGGGAGGGTGGCGTGCGATTTCAACGGCATCGGAGGCGTGACGCTCGCCCTGTTCGAAAAGGAGATCGCGCCCGGGGCGGACCGATAGGGCGTGTGGCCCGCCCGTCGAAATAAATTTTGTCGGGTCGGCGGTTTGCGCTATCTTTGCGTGTCGGACTTTTTCTTTTTGAACTATGGGCTTTTTCGATCTTTTCAAGAAAAAACAGAATACGCAGCCGCAGCCGGCCGCAGCGCAGGAGGAGCAACCCCGCCAGGTGTCGCCGGCCGAGCCGGTGGCTGAGGAGCAGCCGCAGCCGGAACCCGAGCGCCGGCAGGAGGAGCTGAATACCGGCCTGGAGAAGACCAAGTCGGGGCTTTTCTCGAAACTGGCGCGCGCGGTGGCAGGGCGCTCGACCATCGATGCCGAGGTACTCGACAACCTGGAGGAGGTGCTCATTACCTCCGATGTGGGTGTGGAGACTACCGTGAAGATCATCGAGCGGATCGAGGCGCGCGTGGCGCGCGACAAGTACATGAACGCGGCGGAGCTGCAGTCGATCCTGCGCGACGAGGTGGCGCAGCTGCTGGAGGAGTCGCACCGCACGACGGAGCATTTCGGCCTCGATGTCGAGGAGGGGGTGCCCTATGTGGTCATGGTCGTCGGCGTGAACGGCGCGGGCAAGACCACCACCATCGGCAAGCTCGCCGCGCAGCTGACCCGTGCGGGGCTGAAAGTCTATATCGGTGCGGCCGACACGTTCCGTGCGGCGGCGATCGACCAGCTGGCCGTCTGGGCCGAGCGGGCCGGGGCGACGATGATCCGTCAGGAGATGGGTTCCGACCCGGCATCGGTGGCCTTCGACACCCTCAAGTCGGCCGTCGCCAACAAGGCCGACGTGGTGCTGATCGACACGGCGGGTCGCCTGCACAACAAGATCGGCCTGATGAACGAGCTGACGAAGATCCGCAACGTCATGGCGAAGGTCATCCCCTCGGCACCGCAGGAGGTCATGCTCGTGCTGGACGGCTCGACGGGACAGAACGCCTTCGAGCAGGCCCGGCAGTTCACGCAGGCCACGCAGGTCACGTCGCTGACCATTACCAAGCTCGACGGTACGGCCAAGGGCGGCGTGGTGATCGGCATCAGCGATCAGTTCCGCATCCCGGTCCGCTATATCGGCATCGGCGAGGGGATCGACCAGCTCAAGATGTTCGACCGCCGGGAGTTCGTCCGCGCCCTGTTCGGAGAGGAGCGCAAATAGAGCGGCACACCGCGGCCATTAAAGAAAGACCTCATTATGAAAAAAATCAATGTCATAACCCTCGGCTGTTCGAAGAATACGGTCGATTCGGAACACCTGATGGCCCGGTTCGCGGCGGCGGGCTATGCGCTTGCCAGCGACAGCGACCGCACGGATGCCGAAGTGGTGGTCATCAACACCTGCGGCTTCATCGGCGATGCCAAGCAGGAGTCGATCGACATGATCCTGGAGGCCGCCGCCGCCAAGCAGGCGGGGCGGATCGAGCGCCTGTTCGTGATCGGCTGCCTGAGCGAGCGCTATGCCGACGAGCTGCGCGCCGAACTGCCCGAGGTCGATGAGTTCTTCGGGGCGAAGGACTGGGACGGGATCGTGCGGGCGCTGGGGGCGGACCCCCGTCCGGAGCTGGCCACCGAGCGGTGGCTGACCACGCCCCGCCACTACGCCTACCTGAAGATCGGCGAGGGGTGCAACTGGCGGTGCGGCTACTGCGCCATCCCCCTGATCCGGGGTCCGCACCGTTCGGTGCCGATGGAGGAGTTGCTGGAGGAGGCCCGCAAACTGGCTGCGGGGGGCGTGCGCGAACTGATCGTCATCGCTCAGGACACCACCTACTACGGACTCGATCTCTACGGCCGCCGCCGGCTGGCCGAGCTGCTCGAGGCGCTCTGCCGGATCGACGGGATCCGCTGGATCCGGCTCCATTACGCCTACCCCACGGCCTTCCCCGACGATGTGATCGAGGTCATGGCCCGCGAGCCGAAGATCTGCAAGTACCTCGACATTCCGTTCCAGCATATCTCCGACAACCAGCTGACGGCCATGCAGCGCCGCCACACCAAGGCCCAGGCCTATGCCCTGATCGACAAGTTGCGGCGGGCGATTCCCGACCTGGCGCTGCGCACGACGCTTCTGGTCGGCTATCCGGGCGAGACGGAGGCCGACTTCGAGGAGCTGCTGGAGTTCGTGCGCGAGGTGCGCTTCGAACGGCTCGGCGTTTTCCCCTACTCGGAGGAGGAGGGGACCTACTCGGCCGAACACCTGTGCGACGACGTGCCCGCCGAGGTCAAGCAGCAGCGGGCGGAGCGGGTCATGGCGCTTCAGAACGAAATCGCCCTTGCGAACAACCGGGCGCGCATCGGGCGGACGGAGCTGGTCGTGATCGACTCGCGTCAGGGCGACTTCTACGTCGGACGTTCGCAGTACGATTCTCCCGAGGTGGATCAGGAGATTCTGATTCCGGTGGGCGGACGGCAGTTGCGCCGGGGGTGTTTCTACCGGGCACGTGTCACGGCAGCAGCCGATTACGATCTTTACGCCGAGGTGGTGGCGAAATAAAATTTTGCGAATTACCGTTTTTTATCTACCTTTGGAAAGAAGAAAGGTGCTTCACGGAGGACGATGGCCGAAAAAAAGATCATAAACGATCTCGATGCACAGATCGGACTGCTTATCGACGACCATCGCCGGCTGACGCTCCTCAGCGAGGAGACAGCCGCCGAGCGGGATGAGCTGCGTCGTGAAAACCGACGGCTGCAGGAGCGGATCCGGGAACTCGAAAAGGAGCTGGACTGCATGCAGCTCAGCCGGAGTCTTCAGGGGGATGCGCCCGACCGGAGCAAGGCGATCGCGCGGGTAAACCGTCTAATGCGGGAGGTGGACCGGTGCATTGCGTTGCTGTACAGACCCGATCGAATCGAAGGCGATTCCGGGGAGGAGTGACGAAACAGATAACGGAGGGAGCGGTCGCCGACGACCGTGCCAGCCGACGATATTCGAACCGAACGGAGAAAAAGGGTGCCCACTATGGCCAGAAAGCAGGCGATAAAACTCAAGATCGCGGGGAAAAGCTATTCGTTCACGCTGACCAGCGAGACGGACGACGAGCAGCCGCTCGCCGACAAGGAAGAGCTTTACCGCCTGGCCGAGCGGGAGGTAAACGCCTACGTGACGCGGTTCGAGAAGGCGAAGTACGAGGAGTTTTCCGTTCGGGACTGCCTGGCGATGACCGCCCTGCAGCTGGCCATATCGAACGTTTCGTTCGTTCGGGGCCGCGAGGTGGGCGATGAGGATTTGAAAAGACTGGAGGCGATCAGCAGCCGGATCGACGGCTATCTGAACCGAATCGACAAGGAGTCGAAGAAATAACCGGGTCGGACGAGGTCCGCAACGGGCGGAGAGGTTGCCGGAAGAGGGCTGCCCCGCTGGGATCGGGACCGGCTGTGCGTTCTTTTACATAATATTTTGGAAAATCTACCCGCATAGATTCCTTAAGCTTTGCGAAACTGAACAATTTTTACATTGGGGCAACTCGCCACTGTCAAAACCAGGCTTCAACTTCCCTCGGGGAGTGCAGGCTCCGGCCTGCCGGTAGAAGGTTGCGATTTTCGGGAGCCCCCACACTTGACAATCTTGCAGATTCGTCAAACAAGACAAGGAATTTTGTGCGGGTTTTTTTATTGAAACTTATTTATTAACTAACATAACAACACGCAGAAAACAATGACAGCCATTGTATTATCGAGTGTCCTGTCCGCCGTGGCGGGTGTGGGCGTCTATATTTTGGTAACCAGATACATTACCAAGAAGACGGTCAAGACCCTGCGCGAGAAGGCCCGCAAAGAGGCCGAGGCGGAGGGCGAAATGATAAAGAAAGAGAGAATCCTTCAGGCGAAGGAGAAGTTCATCCAGCTCAAGAGCGAGCATGAGCGCCAGTGCAACGAGCGCAACCAGAAGCTCGCCCAGATGGAGCAGCAGGCCAAGCAGGTGGAGAATAACCTGAAGAGCCAGCAGCGCGACCTGGATAACAAGAATAGGGAGAACGCCCGCCTGAAGGAGCAGTTGGAGGCGCAGATCCAGTCGCTCAAGCACCAGAAGGAGGAGTCCGACCGCCTGATGCAGGAGCAGAACGTGCGTCTGGAGCAGATATCCGGCCTCAGCTCGGAGGAGGCGAAGAATATCCTGATCGAGAACATGAAGGCCGATGCCAAGGCCGATGCCGCCGCCTACATCAGCGAGACGATCGAGGAGGCGCGTCTGACCGCGACGAAGGAGGCCAAGCGCATCATCGTGGCTTCGATCCAGCGCGTGGCGACCGAGACGGCGATCGAGAATGCCGTGACGGTCTTCAACATCGAGAGTGACGAGGTAAAGGGACGCATCATCGGCCGCGAGGGCCGCAACATCCGGGCGCTGGAGGCTGCGACCGGCATCGAGATCATCGTCGATGACACCCCCGAGGCGATCATCCTGAGCGGTTTCGACCCCGTGCGGCGCGAGATCGCCCGTCTGGCGCTCCACCAGCTGGTAACCGACGGCCGCATCCACCCCGCCCGCATCGAGGAGGTGGTGGCCAAGGTGCAGAAACAGATCGAGGAGGAGATCGTGGAGGTCGGCAAGCGCACGGCCATCGACCTGGGTATTCACGGCCTGCATCCCGAGCTGATCCGCATGATCGGCAAGATGAAGTACCGCTCCTCCTACGGACAGAACCTGTTGCAGCACGCCCGCGAGACGGCCAACCTGGCGGGAATCATGGCTGCCGAACTGGGACTCAACCCCAAGACGGCCCGCCGTGCCGGTCTGCTGCACGATATAGGCAAGGTGCCCGACGACGAGCCCGAACTGCCGCACGCAATCATCGGCATGAAGCTCGCCGAGAAGTATAAGGAGAAGGCCGAGGTGTGCAACGCCATCGGCGCGCACCACGACGAGGTGGAGATGACCTCGCTCATCGCTCCGATCATCCAGGTCTGCGATGCCATTTCGGGTGCCCGTCCCGGTGCCCGCCGCGAGGTGGTCGAGAGCTACATCAAGCGTCTGAAGGAGATGGAGGACATCGCCCTTTCGTATCCCGGTGTCGTGAAGACCTATGCGATCCAGGCCGGCCGCGAGCTGCGCGTGATCGTCGGTGCGGAGAAACTCTCCGACATGGAGTCCGAGAGCCTGTCGCACGACATCGCCAAGAAGATTCAGGACGAGATGACCTACCCGGGTCAGGTCAAGATCACGGTCATCCGCGAAACCCGCTCGGTTGCCTACGCGAAGTAGCTGCCGGCACACTCATAAGGGGCGGCTTTCGGCCGCCGCCTTTGCAGGAAAACCCCTTCCGATTCGGTCGGAAGGGGTTTTTGCATGCGCCGCAGTCGGTCTGGCGCGGGTTGTCTTCTCTCGGGTGCGGGCTATTTCCGCCGGGAAGGGGGCGGTGGGACGGACTCTCTCCCGTTCAGCCCGTCGTACACGATTCGGGCGATGCGCGCGATGAGGGCGGCGTTCTCGGCATCGCTCTGCTGCGAATCCTTGATCAACACGGCGACGAAGCATCTTCTTCCGTCGGGCAGGAGGATCATGCCGACATCGTTGTCGGCGATCTTGACCCCCTGCGCTGTGCGGTCGGATGAGCCGGTCTTGTGTGCGATGACGGTCCCTTCGGGCAGCATCCCTTTCAGCTTGTCGGGACCGGTGGAGGTGGCGATCAGGCAGTCGCGCAGAAAATCGCGGTGGTCGGGCCGCAGCAGGGAGCCTTCGAGGGCACGGTGCAGCAGGAGCACCGTTGCGGAGGGGCGGCTCCGGTTTTTGTAGGAGTTGCGTATGTCGCGGTGCATGTCCTCCTCCGTTTGCGAGAGAGCGAAGCCCCGTGCGCCGATCCGGCGGAGGTAGCCGCTCACGGAGTCGATCCCGCCCGCCAGTCCGATCAGTATGTCGCAGGCGTTGTTGTCGCTCAGCGAGAGGCTGTAGCGCAGCAGTTCCCGCAGCGGGAGGGTTATTTCACGGCAGCCGTACCGGTCGCGCAGCGGGCTGTATGTGTCGGGCAGCAGCTGCGACGCTTCGATGCGGATGAGGCTGTCGAGGGAGATCTGCTCCCGCTCCATCCGGTCGAGCAGGGCGAGCGCCACGTGGAGTTTGAATACGCTCATCAGCGGATAACGGCGGCGGTCGTTGCAGCGGATCCGCACCCCGTCGTCGGTCAGTACGGCTACCCCGACGGTGGCGTGCTTTTCCCGCAGCAGGTGCGCTATGCGCTGCCGGACTGTCCGCGTCTGGGCGGCGGCCGTGAGGGTGCAGAGGCAGAGCAGCAGGCTGGACAGCAGGCGGCGGAGTGTGTCGTTCATGGCTCGAATAGGTAAAATGGGTAATCGATGCGGGCTGCGGTGCGCAGAAAAAGAACCCCGGAAGCGATCGGGCCGCTTCCGGGGAAAATCTTCTTCAGGGTAGGCGTGCGGTCTATTTCGTGCCGACGAAAGGCAGTTTGACCACTTCGGCCTTCATCAGCTTCTCGCGGATCACGATGGCGATCTGCGTGCCGACCTTGGCATACTCCTTTTTCACGTAGCCCATGCCGATGCCCTGTTTCAGGCAGGGCGACATGGTGCCGGAGGTCACTTCGCCGATGATCTCGCCCTCGGGCGATGCGATCTTGTATTCGTGACGCGGAATGCCCCGGTCGATCATCTTGAAGCCCACGAGCTTGCGGGTCAGGCCGCCGGCCTTCTGCTGCTCCATGTAGGCGCGGTCGATGAAATCCTTGCCCTCGACGAATTTGGTAATCCAGCCCAGTCCGGCCTCGATCGGCGAGGTGGTGTCGCAGATGTCGTTGCCGTAGAGGCAGAAGCCCATCTCCAGACGGAGCGTGTCGCGGGCACCGAGGCCGATGTTCTTCAGCCCTTCCGGCTCGCCGGCCTGCCAGAGCGCCTGCCAGAGCTTCTCGCCGTCCTCGTTGGCCACGTAGATCTCGCAGCCGCCCGCACCGGTGTAACCCGTGATCGAGAGGATCGCATCCACGCCGGCCACCTTCGTCTTCTTGAAGGTGTAGTACTCCATGTTCTCGACCGGCTCGTCGCAGAGCTTCTGGACGATCTTCATGGCGTTGGGACCCTGCACGGCCAGCTGGCAGATCTCGTCGGAGGCGTTGTAGAGCTGCTTGCCGTGGCCGGCCTCCAGGCCGAACTTCGCCCCCTGCTCGACGATGTGCTTCCAGTCCTTGTCGATGTTGGCGGC
This sequence comes from uncultured Alistipes sp., assembly GCA_947173915.1. Taxonomy (GTDB): domain Bacteria; phylum Bacteroidota; class Bacteroidia; order Bacteroidales; family Rikenellaceae; genus Alistipes. The sequence continues at coordinate 6,370 of CAMWGZ010000008.1, read as the reverse complement.
GTTGATGACCAGCAGGTAGGTCTCGGCATCGACGCGATAGACCAGCAGGTCATCGACGATGCCGCCCTTGCCGTTGGGCATGCAGGTGTACTGCACCTTGCCGTCGTAGAGGGCCGCGACATCGTTCGAGGTAATGTGCTGCAGGAAGGCCTCGGCTTTCGGACCCTTGACCCATACCTCGCCCATGTGGCTGACATCGAACACGCCGGCGTTGTTACGCACCGAAAGGTGCTCGTCGTTGATGCCCGAAAACTCGATCGGCATGTTGTAGCCCGCGAACTCGGCCATCTTGGCGCCGTTCTCGATGTGGTGTTTGGTAAAAACGGTTGTTTTCATATTTTTCGTTGTGTGGTGTGAATTTCCGGTTTTTCCCTACTCGCGCCGCTTCACGCCCATGCGCGGACAGCGGCGGAACTCGCGGGTGCGGTCGAACAGGTAGCGGTAGGTGGTGTGCATCTTGTGCTTGGTGGCGCAGACGTAGTTCTCGACCATGCGCATCATCACGGGGTTGAAGTCGCCGATCCAGGCCAGCTCGAGGCTCTTGTAGGGGAGCTTGTCCACCACCTTCTCGAACTCGCGGATGATGCCCGACTCGATGCCCTTGCCGTGGAACTCCGGTGCTACGCCGAAGATCAGGCCGAAGATGCGGTCGGCCTTGTGCGATACCTTGAGCGCCCACATCAGGCGCAGCTTGTTCCACCAGCCCAGTTTGCCGTTGAAGGCCCCGATCACGCGGTTGAGGTCGGGGACCATGATGAAGAAGCCGATCGGCTCGTCGTTGTAGTAGGCGAAGTAGATCAGCCGCTCGTCGATGATGGGCCGCAGCGTGTTGAGGATGCGCTGCGCCTCCTCGCGGTCCATCGCCTTGACACCCGAGAAGAGCGCCCAGGCCTTGTTGTAGATCAGTCGGAAATCTTCGGCCACCTGTTCGAGGTTGTCCTTGGAGATGTGCCGGAAGCTGTAGCCGGCCGTCTCCTCGAGACGCTTTACCCGCTCATAGACCGAGTCGCTCAGCATGCCTACGTTCAGCTCCCGCAGGTAGGTGTGCTGGTTGAAGTAGTTCTTGAATCCGTAGTTCTCGAAAAGGTCTTTATAATAAGGTGGGTTGTAGGGGTTCTCGAACAGCGGCTGGAACTGGTAGCCCTCGACCAGCAGCCCCCACCACGAGTCGCGCGGTCCGAAGTTGATCGGTCCGTCCATCGCCTCCATGCCCCGGCTGGCGAGCCACATGCGGGCTGCGTCGAAGAGCCGGTCGGCCAGCTGCTGGTCGTCGATCGCCTCGAAAAATCCGCAGCCTCCCGTCGGCTGCTCCTCCAGCATGGCGTGCTCCCGGTCGTAGAAGGCCGCGATGCGGCCGACCACCCGCCCCTCGCGGTCGCGGGCGATCCAGCGTATGGCCTCGCCCGAGGCGAACATTTCGTTTTTCTTCGGATCGAAGATCGCCCGGATCGAGTCGTCGAGGGGGCAGACCCAGTTTCTGTTTCCTTTGTAGATGCGTCGGGGCAGGTCGAGGAACTCGCGCTCCGAGCGTTTGTCGGAGACCTCCTGAAGGATATATTTGTCGGAACTCATTTTTTGTCGGTTGAAAAGTTTGATCCCAACAAAGATAACGAAATTCCCGCTCGATCCGTGCGATCGCCCGAGAAAACTTCATGATTTTTTCTCTGCCGCGGATGCCTCCGCCGCCCCGGAGGAGGGGCCGGAATCCCTGCCGGCGGCGGGGAAGAGGAGGCGTGCTGCGAAAAAGAAATCTTTTCGTGCGAAATAAATTACAATCTATCGGAATAAATACTATCTTTGCGACAACGTTAAACCACAACTTAAATTCATAATATTATGAACGTACAAAACTTAATGGCAGAATTGGAGCGTAAGCACCCGGGTGAAAACGAATACCTGCAGGCTGTACGCGAGGTCCTCGAATCGATCGAGGAGGTTTACAACCAGCATCCCGAATTCGAGAAGGCGAAGATCGTCGAGCGCATCGTGGAGCCCGACCGTATCTTCACGTTCCGTGTGACCTGGGTTGATGACAACGGTACCGTACAGACCAACCTCGGCTACCGCGTGCAGTTCAACGGCGCGATCGGTCCCTACAAAGGCGGTCTGCGTTTCCACAAGGCTGTGAACCCCTCCATGCTGAAGTTCCTCGGTTTCGAGCAGACCTTCAAGAACGCGCTGACGACCCTCCCCATGGGTGGTGCGAAGGGCGGTTCGGACTTCGATCCCGTCGGCAAGTCGGATGCTGAGATCATGCGTTTCTGCCAGGCTTTCATGCTGGAGCTTTGGCGCAACATCGGTGTTGATACCGACGTTCCCGCCGGCGACGTAGGCGTAGGCGGTCGTGAGATCGGCTTCCTGAACGGTATGTATCAGAAGCTCGCCCGCAAGTACCACACCGGCGTGCTGACCGGCAAGGGCGAGACCTGGGGCGGTTCGATCCTCCGTCCGGAGGCAACCGGCTTCGGTGCTCTCTACTTCGTCGAGCACATGCTCAAACTCGCCGGCAAGAGCCTGAAGGGCGCTACCATCGCCGTTTCCGGTTTCGGTAACGTGGCTTGGGGTGCTTCGAAGAAAGCTACCGAGCTGGGCGCTAAGGTTATCGCTATCTCGGGTCCCGACGGTGTCGTCAATATCCCCGAGGGTATGAACGCCGAGATGATCGACTATCTGCTGGAGCTCCGCGCTTCGAACCGCAACATCGTCGCTCCGTTCGCCGAGAAGTTCCCGCAGGCAACCTTCACTCCGGGCAAGAAGGCTTGGAGCGTGAAGTGCGACATCGCCCTGCCTTGCGCATTCCAGAACGAGCTCAACGGCGACGACGCTGCCGAGCTGCTGAAGAACGGCACCTGGTGCGTTGCCGAGGTTTCGAACATGGGCTGCACGCCGGAGGCTATCCACGCTTTCCAGAGCGCAGGTATCCTCTTCGCTCCCGGTAAGGCTGTAAACGCAGGTGGCGTTGCTACTTCGGGTCTGGAGATGACGCAGAACTGCATGCACCTGTCGTGGTCGGGCAAAGAGGTGGACGAGAAGCTCCACTTCATCATGGAGAGCATCCACGAGGCTTGCGTGAAGTTCGGCAAGCAGCAGGATGGCCACATCGACTACGTGAAGGGCGCCAACATCGCCGGCTTCATGAAGGTCGCTCAGGCTATGCTCGAGCAGGGTATCTACTAATAAATAGTTGTTTCCCTTATAAGTCGGGAGCGGTCCATCGGGCCGCTCCCGTTTTTTCGTTCCGTTCCTGTCGTTCGTGCGCGGAACCGGAATCCGGGCGCTGTATTTGGGCAGCCGGATCGGCTGTGCGGACTGCTGTTTCGTAGGGCGGCCGACAGCATGCCGGGCGTGCGGTGTCCGGCACGGAAAACGCCCCGGAATCCGACAAGGCAGGACTCCGGGGCGTTGCTGTACTGTCAGGAAGTGCGTTACAGCCGCTTGCGCAGCCGTTCGGCCTCCTCCTCGTAGCCGGGCTTGCCCAGCAGTGCGAACATGTTTTTCTTGTAGGCCTCCACGCCGGGCTGGTCGAACGGATTGACCCCGAGCAGGTAGCCGCTGATGCCGCAGGCCTTCTCGAAGAAGTAGATCAGGCGACCGACGTTGCGGGCATCGAGCCGGGGAAGTTCGATCCGCAGGTTGGGAACGCCGCCGTCGGTGTGGGCCAGCGCCACGCCCAGCTCTGCCGTGCGGTTGATTTCCGAAAGGCGTTTGCCGGCCAGGAAGTTGAGTCCGTCGGCATCCTCGGGGTCGGGTGCTATCGTCACATGCCCGTGCGTATCGGCCACCGAGACGACCGTTTCGAAGAGCATGCGCTCGCCCTCCTGAATGTATTGCCCCATCGAGTGGAGGTCGGTCGTGAAGGTGGCACCTGCCGGGAAGATGCCCCGTCCCTGCTTGCCCTCGCTCTCGCCGTAGAGCTGCTTCCACCATTCGGTCAGGTGGTGCAACTGCGGTTCGTACGAGGCCAGTATCTCGATCTTGTACCCTTTGCGGTAGAGGGCGTTGCGGACGGCGGCATAGCGCGCTGCCGGATTCTCCTCGAAGGAGGCTTCCGGGGCCGTCGCCCGCTCCATCTCGCGGGCACCCTCGACGAGGGCGCGGATATCGACTCCGGCCGCCGCCAGCGGCAGCAGCCCGACGGGAGTCAGCACCGAGTAGCGTCCCCCCACGTCGTCCGGAATGACGAAGGTGCGGTAGCCCTCCCGGTCGGCCAGGGACTTGAGTGCGCCCCGGCTGCGGTCCGTGACGGCCACGATCCGCCGGGCCGCCTCTTCGCGTCCGTAGCGGCGCTCCATTTCGGCGCGGATCAGCCGGAAGGCGATCGCCGGCTCGGTCGTGGTACCCGACTTGGAGATGACGATCGCGGCGATCGACCGCTCGCGCACGGCCTCGAACAGGCGGGCCGTGTACTCCTCCGAGAGGTTCTGCCCTGCGAAGAGCAGGTGGTGTGTTTGTCCGGGATGCAGCGCGGCGAAAGGATCGTCGAGCGCCTCCTGCACGGCTCGTGCGCCGAGGTAGGAACCGCCGATACCGATGCAAAGGATCGTATCGGCCAGCGTCCGCAGCCGGGCCGCTTCGGCTTCGATGGCTGCCAGGGCCGCCTCGTCGAGGGACGAGGGGAGGTGCACCCAGCCCAGAAAGTCGTGGCCTGCGCCGCTGCCGTCGTGGAGCAGCGCGTTGGCGCGCAGGGCTTCCGTCCGTTCCTGATCGGAGAGGTGGAGTGCTGCGCGGGAGGGATCGAATTGCAAGGTATTCATGGTCTTTGTAGGTTTGTCCGACCCGCACCCCGAAGGGGCGGGCGGAAGTGAAATTCGTTCGTAGGGGGGCGGGTGCTTCCGGTCGGTCCGCCCGGAAGAGGTTTCCGGTGGCGACTTTGTGGCCGGTCGCGCTTCCGGTTTTCAGACCAGCTCCGCCGTCAGTGCCTGCATCGCTTCGCGCACGGGCGCACCCTTGTAGAGCACCTCATAGACCGTGTCGGCGATCGGCATGCGGACCCGATGGCGGGCGTTGATGTGGCGGATGCACTCGGCGGCGAAATAGCCTTCGGCCACCTGGGTCATCTCGTCCAGTGCGTCGCGCACCGTGCAGCCGTGTCCGATGAGCAGTCCCAGCTTGCGGTTGCGGCTGTGGACCGAGTAACAGGTTACCAGCAGGTCGCCCAGGTAGGCCGAGGCGCGCGTCTCCCGCTCGTCGGGGTAGCTCTCCCGCAGAAACCGGGCCATTTCGAGGGCGCTGTTCGAGATGAGCACCGCCAGGAAGTTGTCGCCGTAGCCCAGGCCGACCGCCATGCCGACGGCGACGGCGTAGATGTTCTTGAGTATCGTGGCGTACTCGATGCCGTAGAGATCCGTCGCGTAGGAGAGTCGGATGTAGTCGGTGGCGAATTTGCCGCCCAGCACGCGGGCGTTCTCCGGGTCGGTCGCCACCACCGTGAGGTAGGAGAGTCGTTCGAGCGACACCTCTTCGGCGTGGGAGGGACCCGTGACGATGCCCAGCTGCTTGAAAGACAGGTCGTAGTGGTCGTGCATGTACTCCACCACGGAGGTGTAGTCGTCGGGAACGATGCCTTTGATGGCGGAGATCACGAACTTGTCCCGCAGCGAGACATGCAGCGGGGCGAGGGTCTTCTTCAGGTAGGCCGACGGGGCGGCCAGGATGATCACGTCGGCCTCGGCGACCGTGCGGTCGAGGTCGTCGGAGGGGACGATGCGCTGCGGGTCGAAGCGCACGTTGCTCAGATAGCGCGGGTTGCGTCCTTTGGTGCGGAGGCTTTCGAGCACTTCGGGATTGCGGACGTACCAGCCGATCGACGGCTCGTTTTCGGAGAGTACTTTGGCCAGTGCCGTGGCCCAGCTGCCGTAGCCGATGACGGCGCAGCGGGCGGAGGCGGGTATCTTGTAACTGTTTTCCGACATTTTCATGCTATGAGATTATAATACAAATATAATAAAAAATGTGGAAATGCGCATAAATATCCATCTTTTTCCTATCTTTGTCCTGGCTCGGCCGGGGACCGCCGCGGGAGATTCGGACGGTTGCGGCTGTTGCCGTTCAATATTTTTGTTTTCAGAATTTTAAGATACACAGGATAGCGTGTTATGGGACTTTTTTCATTGACGCAGGAGTTGGCGATCGACCTGGGTACGGCCAACACCCTGATCATTCATAACGGAAAGGTGGTGGTGGACGAACCTTCGATCGTCGCACTCGACGTGCACACGGGCAAACTGATCGCCATCGGTCAGGAGGCGCAGCGCATGCACGAGCGCACCAATCCGAATATCAAGACGATCCGTCCGCTCAAGGACGGTGTGATCGCCGACTTCAACTCCACGGAGCTGATGCTGAGCGGCATGATCAAGAAGGTCCAGCC
>CAMWGZ010000007.1 GCA_947173915.1 uncultured Alistipes sp. | reverse complement strand
CGTTAATATTGTATTATATTCATTTGCAATTTTATAGGGTTTGTCAACAATGTCGTTGCCGTCTTTTTCGGGAAATTATATTTGTACAATAAAATTCTGAATTGTATATTTGTTCGGAACCAAACGGCCGTCCGATAATTCGTCTTCGGCCGACTACCCGATCATGGACGAAAATAGTTATTACCTTCAGGATACGGAAAAACCGCTGATCGAGAAATATGCGGCGGATTCCGGCAATGAAATCCGGAGCTGTACGCTGTCGCGTTGTGCGGTGGGATGCGTGCTGCGGGGCGAGAAATACGTTTATTACGGCGACGAGTGCTTCCGGATCTCTCCGGGGCAGCTTTTTCTGCTGGAGGCCGGTGTGCACTACATGAAGGACGAATCCCCGGAAGAGGGAGAGTACGAACAGATTCTGATCTATTATTCCGCCGCCGAACTGGAGCGGGAGCTGCTCTTGCTGGGACTCAACTACCATGTCTCGGTCGGCAACGACCACCGGTGCGGGGAGTGTGCCGGTCATCGTCATGCCGCGGTGCCGGTCTGGCGCGCGGCGGCCGATTATTTCCGCCATCTGAACGACCGGCTGGCCGACCGCGATTTCCTGTGCGACTCCGTGGCGGTGCGGCTCAAGATGACCGAACTGCTCTACCTGATCCTTTCGCACGGGGATAGTCCCCTCAGGCAGAAGCTGCTCAACTACTCCGACGCGGAGCGGGACCTGTTGCGCCAGGTGGTCAGCCGCAACATCTTCAGCGGGGCTTCGATCGAGGAGCTGGCCCGCATGTGCGGCCGGTCGCAGACCTCTTTCAAGAAGGATTTCGGCCGGCTGTACGGCACCTCGCCCCACCAGTGGTTCCTCCAGCAGCGGCTGGTGCATGCCCGGCTGCTGCTGATTTCGACCGACCGGTCGATCAACGACATCGGGACCGAGTGCATGTTCGCCAACAGCTCGCATTTCATCAAGCTGTTCAAAAAGGAGTACGGACTCACGCCGGCCGGATACCGCCGGCGGACGGCAGCGGCCGTTGTGCCGCACGATCCGGCGGTCGGGAAGGAGGAGCCGCAGCCTCTGGAGGTTCAGGGGTAGGATAGGACGGCATCGGCAGGCCGTCGCTTGCGGCGGCAGGAGCGGCTGATCGAGAAAGGCGGGGCAGTTTTCCGGTTGTGGAGAACTGCCCCGCCTCTTTATGCGGCTGCGTCTGTCGCCGGGAGGGTTACTCCTCCTTGGGGACCAGGATGAAGAAGCTGCTGATCTCCTGCTGGTCGATCGCCTGGCGCACGTTGAAACGCTTGACCTGCGTTTCGTAGCCGTTTTTGGAGACTTTGATCTCGATCTGCACGTCGCGCGAATTTTCGTAGGTCAGTCCCAGGATGTTGAACGAGCGGGTCTCCTCGTAGGGGGTGGTCATCAGGTAGGTCTCGTTGGTGTTTTTCACGACGGCGGGAATGCTGGAGATGACCCGGTAGAAGACACGCGCCCCCTGCGGATCGGAGTCGATCGCCCAGCGGATGATCGTCTGTTCGAGAGCCGTCGCCCCGGGGTTGTTGCGGCTCACGGCTTCGTGGGCGGCGCGCTCGGGGATGGTCGGGTCCTGCGTGTAGGCGTTCGGCGTGAGGCGGTAGGAGAGTTCGGCCGGGAAGGCTTTCTTGCCGTCGAACTGCTTCTGCTTCACGACCAGCAGTTTCCCCTCTTCGTAGCCCTGCTTCCGGAAGGATACCGTGAAGCTCTTGCCCGAGGGGCTTTTGATGAACATCGGGGTTCTCTGGTTGGTCGGCTGGCCGTTGATGAAGACCTCGGCGTTGGCCGGTTCGGAGTTGATGACGATTCGTTTCTGAGCCGAAGCGGTTCGGGGAATCAGAAAGAGGCAGGCGGCGAATGCCGCGACAAGCAATGCGCGTTTCATGGTTTGCTGCATGTTTTGTGTCGTGTCCCGCGACGGGTGTGGAAGTGAGTGGGATAACATACAAAAACGTGGGACATTATCTTATCTTCGGTCGCTCGGGCCTTCCACAACCCATACCCCAAATAACAGAATAAAGCCCACGTGAAACACGTGAGCGTTAAACTTTATTCCTTGGGGTCTTGTAAAAGTGGAAGTTTTAGCGACCGGAACAAAAATAACGCTTTTATATGTACGGCCGCGCTGCCGGCGGCCGGAGAGTGCATTTTCGGTAGATTCGTTATCTATTCATAGGCAAAGGGGTTTGGGTGGAACTTTTGCGGGTATGTCCGGCCTGTTTACCGGTATCGGTTGCTGATGAGCGTCATGAACTCCTCGCGCGTGGGAGGATGGGAGAGGAAGACTCCCGTGAAGGCCGAGGTGGTCGTGGCCGAACCCTGCTTCTCCACGCCGCGCATCTGCATGCACATGTGGCTCGCCTCGATGACCACGGCCACGCCCATCGGGTTGAGGGCCTCCTGGATGCAGTCGCGGATCTGGACCGTCAGCCGCTCCTGGACCTGCAGGCGGCGGGCGAAGGTCTCCACCACGCGGGCGATCTTCGAGAGCCCCGTGATGTAGCCGTCGGGAATGTAGGCCACGTGGGCCTTTCCGTAGAAGGGGAGCATGTGGTGCTCGCAGAGCGAATAAAGCTCGATGTCCTTGACGAGCACCATCTGTCTGTACTCCTCGCGGAAGGTGGCCGAGCGGATGATCGCCAGCGGGTCTTCCTCGTAGCCCCGTGTGAGGAACGTCATGGCCTTGGCCACCCGTTCGGGGGTCTTGATCAGTCCTTCGCGCCCGGGATCTTCGCCGAGCAGTTCGAGGATGGCCCGGTAGTGCTCGCCGAGCCGGGCGATTTTCTCCTGGGAGAAATGCTCCTCTTTTCGGTATCGTAAGGTGTCGTTCATGGTCCGGCAAAGGTAGGCTATTTGCTCCGGTTATGCAAGAAATCGGCTAACTTGCGCACCGCGCGTCCGCGATGGGAGAGGGCGTTCTTCTCGTCGGGGGTCATCTCGGCGAAGGTCTTGGCGCTCCCCTCGGGGATGAAGAGCGGGTCGTAGCCGAACCCCTCCGTGCCGGAGGGGCACTGGGCGATGTGGCCCTCGATGATCCCTTCGAAGAGGTGCTCCTCGCCGTCGAGGATCAGCGAGATGACCGTGCGGAAGCGGGCCCGGCGGTCGCCCGCGCCCTTGAGGTTGCGCAGCAGCAGGGCGTTGTTTGCCTCGAAGTCGTGGCCGTCGCCGGCGTAGCGGGCCGAGTGCACGCCCGGAGCGCCGTCCAGGGCATCGACCTCGAGGCCCGTGTCGTCGGCGAAGCAGTCGAGCCCCGTGCGGTCGTGGAGGTAATGGGCTTTCTGCGAGGCGTTGCCCTCGATGGTGGGCCGCTCCTCGGGGATCTCTTCGGTAATGCCCAGCGAGCGGGGCGTGACCAGTTCGAAGCCGGGGCCGAGGATGGCCTGCACCTCGGTCAGCTTGTGGGCGTTGTTGGTGGCGAAGACTATTTTCATGTTCGCAATCAGATATTCCAGAGTTTGGTAAATTCGTTGAAGGTAATTTCGACCCGTCCGTCGTCGGTGTATGCGGCCGTCGCGGTGTCGGTCTGCCCGTCGCGGCGGACGGTCAGGCGGAGTGTGCCCGAAAGGAACCTCCCGACGGTCGATTCGTAGCGCAGCGGGCTCTCGGCCGAGAATTCGATGGGCAGGTCGTCGGCGCGGAGGGTGCCCGAACCCGACCAGTCGATCCGGATGCCGGAGAGATCCAGCCCCGGGTTGCGGAAGGGGACGGCGGTAAGGGTAAAAGCCCCCTCCAGCCGCTTCGAGGGTTCGTGCAGGTCGAGCGCGAAGGCTCCGTCGCGGTGCGTGAGCGTGGGGAGCTGCCGTTCGTCGTAGTCACGGCCGAGGTAGTAGTAGCTCCAGCCGATCCCCTCGTCGAGAAGGCTGCGCCCCTCCGTGAGGATGACCAGCTCCCGCTCGCAGTCGATGATGCGCCACACGGCTCCGTCGTCCGTCGCGATGCGCGAGCGGTAGAAATAGGTGTCGTGGATCTGCCTGCGCGCGTCGTCGTCGGCCGCATAGTATTCGGCGAAGGCGATGACGGGCCACAGCTCGTCCATCGCGGTTCGGAGCGCCGGGGCGGCGCACTGCGCCAGGAAGTAGCCCGGAAGCGTCGGCTCGAACTGCTCGTAGGCATCTTCGACGATGCAGCCGGTGTGGAGGAGTCCCCACACGAGGAGCAGCGGCAGCAGGATGGTGCGTTTCATGATCCTCTCTTTTTTGCGTTGAACGAATAGCCGATGCCGAAGGCGATGCAGCCCTGCGAGCTGTAGCCGAACTCGGCGAAACCGAAGAGCGACCGTCCGACGGCCAGCCCCAGCGGAATGAAGTGGAGGGCTGCCTGATCCGTGCTTTGTCCCCAAAGAGAGCGGTCGCCGCCGATCAGTTGCAGACCGATGCCCGCCGACGAGTAGAGCCGTACCCAGGGGCGGTCGAGCCAGGTAAAGCGGACCGCCGGAATCAGCGAGAAGCGGTGGATCCGGTAGCGGCGGACCGACCTGCCGGTCAGGTTGCTGTAGCGGTCGAACCGCTCGCCCGAATAGGAGCAGCCGACCGAGAGGGCGAACCATCTGCGGAAGCGGTAGGCGTAGGAGAGGGCGTAGGCTCCCGTGGAACGGGTGTCGCCCCGGTAGTATTTCGTGCGGTCGAACTGCTGTCCGACCGAGAGGTCGAAACTTTCGTTTTCCCACCAGTAGTTTCCGATTCGTGCGGGTGCGATTCCGGCCGAAAAGCGGAATTCGTGCCGTCCGTAGCGGGGCATGCGGGCCGTGCGGCGGCTGTCGGGAAGCTGCGCCGTGCCGTGTGCGGCGGGAGTCTCGGCGGCGGGTTGCTGCGCATGGCCCGGAAGTGCGGCTCCCGCCAGCAGCAGTGCGAAGAGGAGAAGACGGATCATGGTCGTCGGGGCGGGTTAAGAGCGGGATGTTTCGAATTGTTCGAGACGGCAGTCGGCGGCGATCTTGTCGATGATGGTCTTTACGAGCCGGTCCATCTCCGAGCCTTCGGAGTAGTCGGCCGGGCAGACGTAGTTCACGCGGTTGTCGCGGATCAGTTCGTTCAGGTCGCGGCGCGCGCCCTTGGCCTCGGGGCTGTGGACGGCGATCGAGTGGCCGCCGTAGTTCTTGACCAGCCGCATGCAGGGGATGTCGGTGGAGCCGTCGCCCACGTAGATCATCCGCCGGAAGGGGACCGGGCGCTTGTCCTCCTCGATGTACTGGTTTACCAGCCTGCTGTCGAAGACCGATTCGACCCCCTTGTTGATCTTGAAGATGAACTGGGTCTTGTTGGTGTAATTGACCGCGACGGCCGGCCAGTAGGCGATGCCGTCCACGTCGTAGAGGAACGAGCAGGCGTAAATGCGGCGGAACTCGTGGGCGATCTCCGTTCCCTCGATGATCTCCTTGAGTCCCGAGGAGTTGATGTAGTGGAGGATGCGCATGCCCCGCGCCGCGCCGTAGGCGTTGATGCGGCCGAACCACTCCCTGACCCCCTTGTAGAGCGTCACGTGGCGGCCCGACTCCCGGAAGGCCTCGCGGCGGAGGGAGACTCCGTTCGAGCGGGCGGTCTGGATCATGCGGGCCATGTAGCTCAGCACCATGTCGGCATCCTGCTCTTCAGCCAGGGCGTTGGCTTCGCTCCAGAACTCCTTGTTGCTCTTGCCGACGGCGGGAATGAAATCGTACTCCTGCATGTTGCCGGGAGCGAGCGTCCCGTCGAAGTCGTAGATCAGGGCGATGGTAAAGGGGGAATCGGTCATCGTGTCGTGCATTTGAATCACAAATTTAGGAAAATTCCCTATTTTTGCAAAATAACGATCTCTGAACGGAATAATAGTTTATTTTATGGATTTCAAACGGATTCTGGAGCTGCGTCGCAGCATCCGCAAATATGCGCCCCGTGCGGTGGAGCGTGAGACACTCGAAGCCGTGCTCCGGGCGGCGCTGAAGGCTCCCTCGTCGCGCAACTCCCATTCGACCCACCTGCGGGTGGTAACCGATCCCGAAACGATCGCCCGTATCGCCCGCATGCGGGACTACGGTTCGGCTTTTCTGGAGAAGGCGCCGGCGGTGGTGCTGGTCGAGGGCGACCGGGAGGCGACCGACCTGTGGCGGGAGAATGCCGCGATCGTGGCCACGACGCTGCTGCTGGCCGCGACCGATGCCGGGCTGGCCGCCTGCTGGGTGCATGTGCACGGCCGTCCCTGCCTCAGGGAGGAGCCGCAGGGGGCGGGTGCCGAAGAGTACCTGCGCTCGTTCCTGCCCATTCCCGAGCAGCGGGGCGTGCTGTGTGCGGTGGCCGTCGGATACTCCGATTTCGAGCCTGCGCCGCTGCCGCCCTTCGATGCGGCGGAGCGGATCCACTGGCCGGAGGAGTAGCCGCGGCCGGCCGCGGAGTGCGGGAGTCGTGCGCTGCGGTCAGCGGATCTGCGCGTCGCGCGTGCCGTCGGCGAACTGGATGCGGACGGCATCGCCCGGACGAAGGTCGCGGGCCGAGGCGACGTGCGCATCGGCCGTGCGCACGATGGAGAAGCCCAGGCGCAGGATGTGTTCGGGAGAACGTCCGGCGACCAGCTCTTGGGCTGTGGCGAGGCGCTGCCGCTCTCCCTGCAGGAAGGTGCGGACGGCGGCGGCGAGTTCGTCGCGGCGGCGGGCCAGCAGTTCGCTGTGGCGGAGCAGCAGCAGCGTGCTCCGGCGGTGCAGTTCGCTGCGGAGCTGTTCGAGAGCCAGCTCCTCGCGACGGAACATGCCGGTCGCCGCGTCGTGCAGCTGGAGGGCCGCCGTGTCGAGCCACCCCTCGGCCGAGGCGAGGCGATCGACGAGCCAGGCGGCGACGGCCGTCGGGGTTTTGAGCGAGGTGTGGGCCACCATGTCTGCGACGCTCGTATCCTTGTCGTGGCCGATGCCGGTCAGCACGGGCAGCGGGAACTGGGCGATGTGGGTGCAGAGGCGGTAGGAGTCGAAGCAGCCGAGGTCGCTGGTCGAACCGCCGCCCCGGATCAGCACCACGGCATCGAACTCCTCCGCGCGGCCGGCGATGGTGTCGAGCGCCGCGATGATCGACTCTTCGGCCCCGGCACCCTGCATGAAGGCATCGAAGAGGATGCAGTCGAACCGGTAGGGGCTTGCCTCCAGTTCCTTGCGGAAATCCCGGTAGCCGGCGGCCTGGCGACTCGATACGACGGCCAGGCGCTGGACGACCGGCGGCAGCGGCTGCTCGCGGTTGATGTCCCAGACCCCCTCTTCACGGAGGCGGTCGATGGTCTGCTGCCGCTGCCGCGCCATGTCGCCGAGCGTGAAGGCGGGGTCGATGTCGAGGATGTTGAGCGAGAAGCCGTAGAGTTCGTGGTAGGTAACGGTCGCCTTGGCCAGAATGCGGATGCCGGCGGCCAGGCGGCGGCCCGTCTCGGCGGCGAAACGCGCTGCGAGGCGTTCGTAGGCCGAACGCCAGATGACGGCCCGCGCCTGGGCCAGGGGGATGGCGTTGTCGCTCCCCTTCTCGACCAGCTCCAGATAGCAGTGGCCCGAGTAATTGACCTTGAGTTCGGAGATTTCGGCCCCGATCCACAGGGGCAGGGGGAATGCTTCGCCGAGCGCGCTCTTGACGAGCCGTTGCAGCCGTGAAAGTGTCAGATAGTCTTGCATCGGGGCAAAGATAGGCATAAGCCGGACACCGAACCAAACTTGTGCGGGTTTTGTTGCGGCCGGAAGGTCGGGGCAGATGAAAAACGGAGGGGCGGGAATAATACTATTCCCGCCCCTCCGTTCGGTTGGCGGCGATCCGGTCGCCTGCTTATTGCTGCTTCTCGCGCAGCGGCTTGATGTCCTTGATGCGGAGCTGCACGGAGACCGTGCCCCGGTAGTGGTTTTCGACGATCTGGTAGCAGATGTCGATCGGCCGGCCGGCGCGCACCCATTCGTAATGGGTCGGCTGCTGGAAGGCGATGGTCGGGATCGTGGTGTTGGGCTTCTGCCGCTGCATCAGATCCATGCGCAGGTGCTCGCACTCCATGCCGACGAGTTTCGCCTCGCCGTGGTTGATGACCCCGCGCGAGACGAAGACGGGCGAGGGATTGCCCGGCCCGAAGGGCTGGAAGCGGTTCAGGTCGCGGCGCAGCGCGGGGGTAATCTCCGAGAAGAAGAGTTCGCTGTCGATATCGACTTGCGGTTGCAGCATCGCCGGGTCGATGTGCTCCTCGACGTAGGCGTTGAAGCGGCGCGTGAACTCCTCGACCCGTTCGGGCATCATCGTCAGGCCGGCGGCGTACATGTGGCCGCCGAAGTTCTCCAGCAGGTCGGAGCAGGACTCGATGGCCTGGTAGAGGTCGAAGCCGGGAACCGAGCGGGCCGAACCCGTAACGTAGCCGTTGCTCATCGTCAGCACGACCGTCGGCCGGTAGTAGGTCTCGATCAGGCGCGAGGCGACGATGCCCACGATGCCCTTCATCCAGCGGGGATTGTAGATGACCGTGCTCTTGGCCGCCTTCATCTCGGGGTGGCTTTCGATGTAGTCGTGGGCCTCCTGCGTGACGCTGCGGTCGATGCTCTTGCGGTCCTGGTTGAAGCCGTCGATCATGTTGCCGAACTCCTCGGCCACGCTCTCGTTGCCCTCGATGAGCAGATTGACCGCCGCATGGCCTCCCGAGGGGGCGATGTTGCCGTCCTGCTCGTCCATGCGCATGCGGCCGGCGGCGTTGATGCGGGGACCGATCTTGAAGACGATGTCGTCGATGGTGATGTTGTGCTTGTCCAGGCCGCAGATCTTGATGATCGAGAGCAGCCCCTTCGAGGGGGAGGCGTTGAGCCGCGCCAGCCCGTAGTGGGCCAGGATGCGGTTCTCGTCGGTCAGCGGCACGATGTCCGACGCGATGCTGACGGCCAGCAGGTCGAGCAGCGGCTCGATCTGACGGAAGGGAATGCCGTTTTTCTGGGCATAGGCCTGCACCAGCTTGAACCCCACGCCGCAGCCCGACAGCTCGTCGAAAGGATAGGAGCAGTCGGTGCGCTTGGGGTCGAGAACGGCTACGGCGCGAGGGGTCTCCTCCGCCGGAAGATGGTGGTCGCAGATGATGAAATCCACGCCCTTGCTTTTGGCATAGTCCACTTTCTCTATGGCTTTGATGCCACAGTCCAGAGCGATGATCAGCGTCGCCCCCTTGCGGGCGGCGTGGTCGATGCCCTTGGTCGAGATACCGTAACCTTCGGTATAACGATCCGGGATGTAGAACAGCAGGTCCTTGTGACCTATCTGGCGCAGAAATTTATAGACCAGCGCGACGGCGGTGGTGCCGTCCACGTCGTAGTCGCCGTAAACCATGATCTTCTCACGGTCGCGGACGGCCCGCTCGACGCGCTCCACCGCACGGTCCATGTCCTTCATCAGGAACGGGTCGTGCAGGTCGGAAAGCTGGGGATCGAAAAATTTCTTAGCCTTGTCCTGTGTGTCTATGCCTCTCTGTACGAGTAGATTGGCCAATACGGGAGAGATCCCCGTCGCGGCAGCCATCGCTTCCGCTACGGCAGGGTCTCCCTGCGGCTTCACCACCCATCGTTTTTCTATGGGCATAATCGTTATTTTTTATATATTTCAACATTTAATTTTCTGCTTAATGCTTCGATCAGCAACTCCCTGACCTCCGTCGCGGGGACCTTGCGGCCCAGCTCCTTCTCGATCGAGGTCGCCCCCCGGTCGGCGAAGCCGCAGGGGTTGATGTGGGAGAAATATTTCAGATCGGTCGCCACGTTCAGCGCGAATCCGTGCATCGTGACGTAGCGCGAGGCGCGCACGCCGATCGCGCAGATCTTGCGGACGGGTGCCCCTTCGATCCAGACTCCCGAGGCACCGGCGATGCGGCGGGTCGGGATGCCGTAGCGGGCCGCCGTCTCCATCACGGCACCCTCGATCGCATCGACGTAGTCGCGCAGCGAAAGCCCGATGCGCTCCAGGTCGAGGATCGGATAGCCGACGATCTGGCCCGGTCCGTGGAAAGTGATGTCGCCACCCCGGTCGATGCGGTAGAAGTCGGCCCCGATGCCGCGGAGGTACTCCTCGCTGACGAGCAGGTTCTCCGCGCGGCCGCTCTTGCCGAGGGTATAGACTGCCGGATGTTCGACCAGGAGCAGCGTGCCCGCCCGGTCGGAGGGGGTGTGTTTGGTGCGCAGCAGCTCGTCGAACAGCTGCCGCTGGTAGTCCCAGCAGCTCCGGTAGTCCATCGTTCCGAGGTCCCGATATTCGACAAGCATCGCGTTCATCAAGTTAAGGCGGCCTGCCTGCGGGACGACCCGGACCGTCTCGAAAGGAGGTTCGGATCCGTCGTGCGGGCGGACGCGTGTTACATACTCAATACTGATGCAGACCTTGCCGCTTCTCGTGCGGCTTCGCGGGGATGAGCGGGGGTTATTCTCCGTCGCGGCTCCCCCGCTTCAGGCGTACCGAGCCGAGCGCTTCGTCCGCAAGGTACGAGGAACGCACCATCGGACCGCTTGCACAGTAGCTGAAGCCCATGTCGAGGGCTTGCTGCCGGTACCAGTCGAATTTTTCGGGAGTGACGTACGTCGCAACGGGGTAGTGCTCCAGAGTGGGTCGAAGGTACTGGCCGAGGGTCACGATCTCCACGCCGGCGGCGCGCAGATCGTGCAGGGTCTGCAAAACTTCTTCATCGCTTTCGCCGAGACCGACCATCAGGCCGCTCTTCGAGACGGCACCCCTGTCGCTTAAATAACGCAAAACGTCGAGACTTGTTGTGTAACGAGCCCGCGAACGTACCTGGGGAGTCAATCGCTCGGTGGTTTCGATGTTGTGCCCGATGATGTCGGGCCCGGAGGCGATCACTTCGTCCAGCAGGGCGGGTTTCGCATCCATGTCGGGAATAAGGAGCTCAATCGTGACGTTCGGATTTTCCGCCCGGATCGCGCGGACGCATGTGGCCCAGTGGGCTGCGCCGCCGTCGGGCAGGTCGTCGCGGGTAACGGAGGTTACCACCACATGCCGAAGCCCCATCAAACGGACGCTCTCGGCGAGTTTGGCGGGTTCCGAAGGATCGGGCGGCAGAGGCCGGCCCGAAAGGGTGGCGCAGAATCGGCAGCTGCGCGTGCAGATTTCACCCAGAATCATGAAGGTAGCCGTCCTGCGGCTCCAGCACTCGGCCTTGTTGGGGCACAGACCGCTGCTACAGATCGTATGCAGGGAGTGCTCCGCGACGATGCGCTGCACGTCCGCGTATTCGGCGGTGCGGTGCAGCCGTATCTTCAGCCAATCCGGTTTTTTCAGGACGTTTACCCGTTCCTCATGCAATTTCGGCATTTAAGTTCATTATTTTCCCAATTGATGCAAAAATACAAAAAAATAAATCTTTTCCTCCTTTTCGGCGAAAAAAACATTTGTGCGGGAAAGATTGGCGATTGTCGGGAGTCGCGGATTTTCTGCGTACATCGCATTGCCGGCCGGTATTGGCCGGCCGATCCTTGACTTTTCCGCCTGTGAAAAAAATATTTTGCCTCGGTTTGTCGTGCTTCTTGTTCGCGATGCGGTGCTGGCCGGGAGGGGCAAGGGATGAAAAAACTTTTCTGAATTTCTGAAAAATTCAACTTAAATTCCTATTTTTGACGGATACATCAACATCTGAATACGAATGAAAGCATTGAAAATCGGAAATCTTTGCGCCTCCGTTCCTGTCGTGCAGGGCGGTATGGGCGTAGGCATATCTCTCTCGGGGCTGGCTTCGGCCGTCGCCTGCGAAGGGGGCATCGGGGTAATCTCTTCGGCGGGACTCGGCGCGATCTACGGCGAGCGGGCCAAAGACTATCGCGAAGCCTCCGTGCGGGGGCTGAAGGAGGAGCTGCGCAAGGCTCGCGAAGCCACGCGCGGCATCATCGGCGTAAATGTGATGGTGGCCATGTCGAACTTCGCCGACATGGTGCGCACGGCCGTCGCCGAGAAGGCGGACATCATCTTTTCGGGGGCGGGGCTGCCGCTCAACCTGCCCGCGTTCCTGCCCGAGGGTGCCCGCACGAAGCTGGCACCGATCGTCTCGTCGGCGCGTGCGGCGGCGCTGCTGTGCCGCAAGTGGTTTGCGGATTACCGCTATGTGCCCGATGCCATAGTGGTGGAGGGACCCAAGGCGGGCGGCCATCTGGGATACAAGCGCGAACAGCTCGACGATGCCGACTATGCGCTGGAGAAGCTGGTGCCCGAAGTGGTGGCCGAGGCCGAGCGGTTCGGTGCCGAGCACGGCCGCCACATTCCGGTAATCGCCGGCGGCGGCATCTATACGGGAGAGGATATTTACCGCATCATGGAACTGGGAGCCGAGGGAGTGCAGATGGGGACGCGCTTCGTGACGACGGAGGAGTGCGATGCCGCTCCGGCATTCAAGCAGAGTTACATAGATGCCCGGCGCGAGGACATAGAGATCATCGAGAGTCCGGTGGGGATGCCCGGGCGGGCGCTGCACAGCTCGTTCCTGGAGCAGGTCAAGGCGGGGATCCGGCGGCCGAAGAGCTGTCCGTTCGACTGCATCAAGACCTGCGACGTGACCCGCAGCCCCTACTGCATCATGCTGGCGCTCTACAACGCTTTCAGGGGCAAGTTGCAGAACGGTTACGCCTTTTGCGGCGCGAATGCGTGGCGGGCGGAGAAGATTCAGACGGTGCGCGAGCTGATGGCCTCGCTGTGCAGCGAATACGACCGTTTCGCCCGAAAGGTCAGGGGGTAGTTGCGGTAATTCGGAAATGGAGCGTGCGGCTCCGGTCCAGCGGCTTGTGCGGCGGATCGGAGCCGCTCGCTTTCGGGCCGGTTCAGAGCCACTTCTTGAACCGGAAGAACCAGATGGTCAGCCCCGAGCAGAGGATCATCAGACCGATGGCGAAGAGGTAGCCGTAGCGCCAGTGGAGTTCGGGCATGATCGTGAAGTTCATGCCGTAGATGCTGGCGATGAGCGTCGCCGGGAGGAAGATCACGGCGGCCACCGAGAAGATCTTGACGATCTCGTTCTGCTCGATGTTGATCAGACCCAGTGCCGCGTCCTGGATGTAGTCCAGACGCTGGAAGCTGAAGT
Organism: uncultured Alistipes sp.; assembly: GCA_947173915.1. Taxonomy (GTDB): domain Bacteria; phylum Bacteroidota; class Bacteroidia; order Bacteroidales; family Rikenellaceae; genus Alistipes. The sequence goes on along the minus strand of CAMWGZ010000007.1, from coordinate 3,804 downwards.
CGGCGTGGTTGATGAGCGAGCTCACGTCCTTGATCATCAGCTGAAGGCGCGGGTAGATATCGTTCGGGAAGCGTTCGCTGCGCAGGATGCCCGAGAGGACCCGCTGGCGGTCGAAGATGTTCTCGCGCAGCAACATGGTGCTCTCCTGGAGGGTGTTGATGCGGCGCAGCACCTCCTTGTCGATGGCCTCGTCGCCGCTGATGGTGCGGCTGAGCGACGAGACCTGCCGGGCGATCAGTTCGACCATGTCGGCATCGTAGTCGATGCGTACCTCGAGCAGCGTGATGAAGATGTGGTAGCCCGTCGGGTAGTTGCGGTAGTTGATCTGGAGCCGCTTCTCGGTCTCCTGGAAGGTGCGGGACTCGGCCTGACGCACCGTGACCATCACGCCCTCGTTCGAAATGATGAACGAGACCGGCTCGACGACGAAACTTTCGCCCGTCGGGACGAAGAAGTTCGAGTTGGAGATGGTCGCATTCTCCGTCTCGGAGTATTTCGAGGTCGATTCGATCTCCTCGACCTGCTGCTGCGTCTGGAGGTTCATCTCCATGAAGTTCTCGACCGCCTTACGCTCCTTGATCGAGGGCTGCAACATGTCGATCCACAGAATGTCGTCGTAACCCAGTTCATCGAAAAGCGCGGTGTCGGCGTTGCGGATGATCTTGTTGTATTGTTTGAGGTAAATCGTAATCATAAAGCACCCTGTTTTAGTCCGGTCGCCCGGGTCGCTTTTTGCGTGAACGCTCGAAGACAGGGGGCCGCGCGGCGGCCGGGGCCCTGCCTATTCCCTTCAGCCGGGATTGACGCGCGGGGAGACCTTGATGCCGGCATCCCAGAATTTGCGGAGCGCGCTGTGCTTCTGATTGTCGAAGATGTAGTCGATGTTTCGGGTCAGGTAGGTGTAGGCATCGTAGGGCTTGCGGTCGAAGCCCCCTTCGAGGATGGCCTCGTAGGTGTGCTCCACGCCGAACGTGAGGGCATGCTGCAAGGCTTCGATCGCCTCGTAGGGGGTGCCTTTGCGCGCTACCCAGACGGCGAACGCGAACGGAAGGCCGGTTGCGGCGCGCCACTCGTCGGCCAGGTCATAGACATAGCGGAACTTCTCCTCCCAGTCGAAGACCTTGTCGCCGATCAGCAGGAAGGCATCGCCCGGTCGGGCGTGTGCGAGCTGGCCGTAGTCCTCCAGCGAATACCATTCGGGGGCGATCTTCCAGCGGTTGGCGGCCAGGTAGCCGGCCAGCTGGACGGAGGTGCGGGAGTGGGGGTCGAGGAAGATGCGGCGCACCTCCCCGATCGGGTCGTTGCTCGCGACCACCACTGTGCGGACGGAGCCGACCGCGCCGATGCAGTAGTCGGTAACGACCTCCGTCGTCTTGAGCGACGGAACGGCGGCGGCGGGGACGAGGGCCAGATCCGCCGCTCCCGTCTCGTAATTTTTCAGGCACTCGGAGGGAGGCGCAAGCAGAAGTTCCGCACGAAGGTTACCTGCGTGACGGATGCCATAGATGAAGGGTATCGTATTGAGATACGACACTGCCGCTATGCGAGGAACCGTGACCATCATCCATAGATTAGAAATTCAAAATTCGACTCCGGCCGGTTGCCGGTCGGAAATATTCGGGGCAAAATTAGCTTTTTTTTCGGAACGGACCGCATTTTCGGCGATAAAAAACGGCGTGCGCGCCGGCGGCGGAACGGGGTAAGGGAGAGAGGGTACAAACGATCGTCCGGTTTTATTTGCCCGAAGGTGCGATTTTTCCTGCGGCGAACTCTTGACAGGGGGTGTGCGGCGAGGCTATATTTGTGCACTCCTTCGTTCGGGTTATCCACAAAATAAACAGAAGGGGTGTATTGTTTTTAACAATATTATCATTCGGATATACAGCTTATTGGATTTCTTACAGCAATACTTATCGACAATTCCCCGACGCTTTATCGACATGAGTCGGGCGGATTGTCGCCCGAAGGAGGAGGGTGCTCGCCGTGCTGGCCGCAACGGTGTGCTGGCAAAGAATTTTCTCGGCGGAGTTATCAACAACCGAAACCGGGTTGTTCACAATTATAAACAATCGTATTCTGTTTGCATTCAGTGTTATTTGCTCTGTTGATTTTTGCTTATCAACAATTTTTCGGCTGTTTTATCGACACGGAGCGGAAGGTGTGGACGAGGAGGGGTCTTTTGTTGTCCGGGTGTCGGCTCTTTCCGAACGCCTGGTGGTTATCGACACGAGAATCGTTGGTGTTTATAATTAAGAACAATATTAATTTATTGATAACCAAAGGTCAATAGAATTTAATCAACCTATTTCAACAATTTGTCGAATGACTTATCAACAAGCCCCGGGTATTTCGCGGTGCAGGGCCGGTGGTTTCGCCCTGTTTCGGAGCTGCCGCCCGTCGGGAAGCCATTGTTGAAAACAATAAAAACTCCCTTTCGGGAAGGAATTCGAAACCGACTCCGAGGTGCGGCGGAACGCTGCGAACGAGCGGCTTTCCCGAGCGAAAGGGACATCCTGAACAGGGGTTGTATTTAGTTTCCAAAAATAATCAAGAAGAATATGCTATTTACGCAAATGCCGCAACCGTTCGCTTCGGTGCATCGACCGCTTACCTACGTCTTCTCCCGGATTGCCGCCCCCGAGCTGCACCTGCGGGTGCTCGACGTGCGCAGCGGTGCGCTGCTCGGGAGCAAACGGTTCCATGCCGTCGAGACCGCTGCCGCCGACATCGCTCCGATCGTCCGCCGGGCGCTCCGCTTCCGTCCGGTGCCGGGAGCGACGGGAGTAACACGGGGCGAGGACCGCACGGTCTGCGTGCAGCTCTCGGGCGAGGAGTCCTTCTCTCCGGTCAGAAGTTTCACGGGTGCCGGTGCCGCGCCGCTGCCGCCCTGCCTGATGACCACCATGCCGCTGCGCCGCGTCATAGCCTACGGCGAGAGCGACGAGATTACCTGCTGCATTCCCGGGCAGCACACCGTCACGATCGCGGGGGACGGATCCGCCGAGCCGCTCGAATTCCGGATGGCGGCCGACGGGCGCGAGCTGACCCTCATCCGGGTCGATACCCGCGATTTCGCGCCCGACACCCGTTCGATCAGCGTCGTGGTCGCTGCGGACGGGAGGGTCGTGGGCCGCATCGACTATACGGTCGTCGCCTCGTTCGGGGCGGGGAGCGTGCGGCTGGCATGGCGCAGCAGTGCCGGTTCGGTCGAGCATTACACCTTTCCGGTGGTGGCCGGCATCGTCCGGAAAACGGTGCGTGAGTCGCTGCGTACCGATCGGGGGAAGGTCGTCGCCTCCGTGCGCAGCGAACGCCTCGTCACGCTCCGCTCCGCCATCGAGACGGCCGCCGTCGTGGAGGCGCTCTCCGAGATCGCCGCTGCGCCCCAGGTGTGGCGGGTCGCCTCCGACGGCTACGAGCCGGTCGAACTGCTCCCGGAGGAGCGGCCGCAGGCGCTTTGCAGTCATGGGACGCTCTGCTGCGTCGAAATCGTGTTGCGCAACCCCTCTCAAATCCGTGTTTCATGAGACTGACCATCGACCGGCAGGTTTGCGACCTGCCTTCCGACTTCCGTTTTTCGATCGGCTTCGATGCCGAAGCGCTGCGCAGCGCCCCGGGCACCGTCGCCGCGAAGAGGGTGCGGCTGCGGCTTCCCGCCACTGCGGACAACGACCGGATCTTCCGGCTGGCGGGGGACCTGCACCCCGGAGAGCGGTTCAACGCCGCCGGACACGAGGCCGAGCTGAGCCGGGAGGGGTGCCTGCTGCATGCGGGGCGGGTCTGTCTGCTGGAGGCGGCCAACGA